>JAQVMI010000004.1 GCA_028703735.1 Candidatus Cloacimonadota bacterium
TTTTCTCTGTGTTTGAAATTAACTACTCCACTCTTTCTGTCGATTTCAACCCCCAGTACAAACTCACATGTTTTTAATTAATAAGGAGATACAATGCCAAAACTGATCACCAACATCAACCTCGCAGTAGCAAAGAAAAACGCTTTGCGTTGCAAACAACGTGGGATAATTCTCCCCACCATTCGTCAGCAAATGTTTCCGGAAACAATTCCCGAAGCAATAAAACAAAAACTGAAGCCTATTGGTTTATGGGATGTAAACCCCCTAAATCTGTTTAGGATAACCTGGAAAAACGATATAAATACCGGACTGTTTGGACAGCCAATTTACCTGGAGATTCCCTCAGAAATCAGTGGAGTAAAAGCCAGAATCATAGGTTTAGTAGGCAAATACTTCCCCACCGGAGCACATAAAGTTGGTGCTGCTTATGGATGTCTCGCTCCCCGTTTGGTAAGCGGAACCTTCGATCCCGAAATCCACAAGGCAGTTTGGCCCTCCACAGGTAACTATTGCAGAGGCGGAGCTTTCGATTGTGCTTTGTTAGATTGCCCTTCCATTGCCATCCTTCCAGAAGAAATGAGCCAGGAACGCTTTAGTTGGCTAAAAGAAATAGGCGCAGAAGTTTATGCCACACCAGGCTGTGAATCCAACGTAAAAGAAATCTACGATAAATGTGATGAATTACGCTTGGATCCCACAAATATCATTCTGAACCAGTTCGATGAATTTGGCAATCCCTTCTGGCACTATCATGTTACCGGAAACGCCATCCATGAAGTTTACGAACTGATCAAGAAACCCAATAGTCGTTTAAGCGGCTATGTAAGTGCTACAGGTTCTGCTGGAACAATTGCAGCAGGGGACTACTTAAAGAAGGATTTTCCGCTGCTTAAAACCACTGCCAGCGAAGCCTTTGAATGCCCCACTCTGCTCAATAATGGATTTGGTGGACACCGCATAGAAGGTATAGGTGATAAACACATTCCCTGGGTGCACAATGTGCGCAATACCGATGCAGTTGCTGCTATTCGGGACGAGGATTGCATGCGTCTCTTAAGGCTGTTTAACGATCCTGTGGGACATAACCTGCTTAAAACTCAGGGTGTTAACCAAGATATTATAAGCAAACTCCCCTTGCTTGGGATTTCTTCCATTGCCAATCTGCTGGCTGCCATAAAACAGGCAAAATACTTTGAATATAACGAAGATGACGTAATCTTTACCGTATTCACCGATAGTGCCGAAATGTATCTTTCACGTTTGGAAGAGCTGAATGCAGAACGTGGCACATACTCTGAACTGCAAGCTGCCCTGGATAGAGAAGCAGCCCTGAAAGCACAGTATAGTGATAACTTTTTGGAGCTTAGCTATCAGGATAAGAAACGCATTCACAACCTTAAATATTACACTTGGGTGGAACAGCAGGGTAAAACCTACGAAGAAATAAACCAGCAATGGGAACCAGAATATTGGACAGAGACCTTCGAAACCAATCTGGATGATCTGGATAAGGCTATAGAAGAATTTAACGCCATGTAAAAGCCAATTATCAAGGAGTCATTCCTGCAAGCTATCAAGGAGTCATTCCAGCCAGAGAGAATTATGCACTTACTACTTTTATCCAGGCTGGAAGGACTCATTGATGTTAAACTACTTACGCCATGAGTCCTTGCCACCGTTGAAGTTAGCAATAGCTTTGAAGTTAGTTATGGTGGCAATGACTCCTGACTACCGATCGCTATTGTCATTCCGGACTTGATCCGGAATCTATTTGACTGGATTCCTGCCTTCGCAGGAATGACAAAGGGGGACGGAATGACAAATGATGATACTGAATGACAGTATTACAGGTTTTAATATGAAAGAACTGATAGCCATTATCCTTGCCTCAGGAAAGGGAACCCGCTTTGGCATGCCCAAAGTGGAGGCAAACTGGCAGGGTTCAAGCTTTCCAGAAATAATACAGGCTACCCTCCAAACAGCCGGAGTGGAAACTATCCGCCTTGCCAAAGGCTATAACACTTTGGATATGCTTTCCACGCTAAGGCAGGCTATTACAGAGCTTAATGACAAGCATAATGCCAATTGCAGCGGCTACCTTATCTTTCCGGTGGATTTCCCCTTTGTAACACCCGATACCATTTGCAAGCTGTTAGCAGCTCACCATAGCACCCCTATGGCAATAATTCGTCCCCGATGCGATGGCTTTAGTGGACACCCCATAATAATCCCGGCAGATTTTAATGTTTTTGGGGATGATTATAAACAGGGACTAAAAGGGCTAATTATGCACAGCAAAACGGATATTGTGGATGTACAGGTGGAAGACAATGGCGTTCACCGCAACATAAACTATCCAAAGGATTTGAACTAATGAATTGTAAAGAGCTCATTTTAGACAGGCACAGTGTGCGCAACTTTTTGCCAGATCCCATACCCAAAAACGTGCTGAACGACATTCTGGAAGCAGGACGCTTGGCTCCTTCTGCTCAAAATAAACAACCTTGGCGTTATATAGTGTTCACAGAAACAGAAAAGATTCAGAAACTGGCACTAAACTGCGGATTGATTGGCTTGGCAAATTTCTTTATCCGCAAAGCTCCTTGCCTGATAATAGCATGTGCAGATACAAAGGACAACCTGAAGCTGAATGGGCAGGATTATTATCTGGTGGATACTGCAATTTCGTTTCATCAGATGATGCTAATGGCGCGTAGCTACGGAATTGGAAGCTGTTGGCTGGCAGCTTTTTCGGAAAAGAAACTGCGCAGTTATTTGGATATTCCGGAAACCTGGCGTATTGTAGCACTTGCACCCTTTGGCTATCCTGCGGATAAAAAGAGCTTATACACCAAAATGGTAAGCAGATTTGCCAGCAGCACAGAGCGAAAACCCCTGGCAGAAATAGTCACGGTAAAATAGCCTTTAATACGTGTGTAACTAATTGGACGTGTGATATTTATGGGCAAAAAAATACCGTGGGGAGCACCGGGCGGTGTCCCCACGACTCGGAGGGCATTCTATGTAGGGTCTGTAGGCTGATGACAAGTTAATCAATAAGGCAGATAAGGCAAGTTTTTTTTACAAGAAATGTGAATTTAATAAATCCATCCCAAAGCATATTATGGCCAAGCATCTTATTCATATATGTTTAGCTATAGATAATGCAGTAAAAAATAAAGTAAAGAAACCCCGAATTAAGTGGATTTATTGCTTCTCATCTAAACATACTTTCCAACGCCTCGGGTGCATGTAGCAGAGGCGGCTGAAATAACGAATACATTAAGTTACAATCTGAAAACCGAATAACTTGACACATAAACCGCCTTTACGCAAAATGCCACCCATAAGAAAAGAACTCCAGGGGAGAATAGATGATTACAGTTTACATCAATGGTAAAGCCACTCAGGTGCTAAAAAACACCAAGGTTCTGCATGCATGCAAGAAAGCCGGATACCATGTTCCGCATCTTTGTTATCACGAAGACCTTCCGGCTTTTGGAAATTGCGGGGTTTGCGTAGTGGAGATAAATGGTAGAATTGTGCGTTCCTGCACCACTCCTTGTGAAGAAGGCATGAAGATTACCACAACGGGAAAGAAACTGCTGGATCTCCGCCGTGATGCTATGGAGATAATCCTTTCCAACCATCCCAATAATTGCCCGGAATGTATTAAAAACGGCAGATGCGAATTGCAGGATCTTTCTCAGGAATTAGCCATTCGCCACATGAACCTAAAAAAAGTGCGTCGCAAATATAAGGGAAGGGACGAATCTTCCCTTGCCATCACTCTGGATCAATCGTACTGCATTCAATGCGGACGCTGTGTATATGTGTGCAACGAAATTCAGGATGTTCATGCTTTGGAAAATTCTGAGCGTGGGTTCAACACCTTTGTGGGTCCAACCTTTAATCGTCTCTTAGAAGATTCAGAATGCGTAAAGTGCGGTCAATGCAGTGCTCATTGCCCCGTAGCTGCAATTTATGAGGCTGACGATTCGGATGCTTTATGGACTGCTTTGGATAACCCGAATCTTGTTTTGGTGGCGCAAGAAGCTCCGGCAGTACGTGTGGCTTTAGGGGAAGAATTTGGCATGAAACCCGGTACAAATGTAAAGGGAAAGATGTACACAGCCTTGCGTGAATTGGGATTTCGCTTCGTGTTTGATACAAATTTTGGCGCAGACCTCACCATCATGGAAGAGGCAAGCGAATTTGTGCACATTTTCCTGAACAATCCCGAAGAGTTTCCGCTAATTACTACCTGTTGCCCTTCCTGGGTAGATTATCTGGAGAAATTCCATGCTGATCTGATTCCTTATTTTTCTTCTGCCAAATCTCCGCATCAAATGGTGGGCACAATAGTGAAAACCTATTGGGCAGACAAAATGAAGCTTGATCCCAAGGATATTTTCCTGGTTTCCATAATGCCTTGCACTGCCAAGAAATACGAGATTGAACGCATGGATGATATGTATGCTTCCGGCTATAAAGATGTGGATTTAACTATCACCACTCGCGAGCTTGCCCGCATGCTAAAAACCAGAGGGATCGATCTATCCGGCTTAGCCGATGGTGTGGCAGATAATCCTTTGGGTGAATACAGCGGGGCAGGAACCATTTTTGGTGCCACAGGTGGGGTTATGGAAGCTGCTCTTAGAACAGCCTTTAAGCTTGCCACAGGCAGCGAATTACCCGATCCCAAAATTGACTTTGTGCGTGGTGCAAAGGGAATCAAGAAAGGCAAAATAGAGATTCTGGGTAAGGAAATCCGCATTGGTGTGGCTTCCGGATTGGGGAATGTTTCCAAGGTTATGAACGAAATCCGTGAGGCTAAAACCAAAGGTGCAGAACCACCTTACCATTTTGTGGAAGTTATGGCTTGCACAGGTGGTTGTGTGGGTGGGGGAGGACAGCCTTACCGCAGTACAAACCGCATTCGTCTTGCACGTGCCAAGGGTTTATACAAAGAGGATGAGCAGTGCGAACGGCGAGAATCTCATAACAATATCTCCATCCAAAATCTTTATGAAGAATTTCTGGATGCCCCAAATTCTCCTAAGGCAAGAAAGCTGCTACACACCAGCTATATAGCACGTCCTTTAAAGATTAGCAAGTAAGCCTCAGCGTAATTGCATTCGCCTCGGGTGCTGTTTTTGCAGACAGCCGGGGCGGCTGTCATTACTGAAATTTCCAGATCGTAATTGCACTCGCCTCGAGTGCTGGTTTTTTTACGGACAGCCGGGGCGGCTGTCATTACGGTTTTTGTGGCAGGTAAATTTTAGCTGAATCGCGTAGGTAATGCCTGAAAATAGGATTTTAAGTATTCCGTAAGAGCTGCACTTTCGCAAGAGCCATTTGTGCAAAACTGCCGGAATATCTGGTAGATATCCAATGAACCCTTTTGCGGGGATTTATCTGCCATTCTCTGTTTCAGCGTTTCCATCAGTTTTCCGGTGCTATTCCAAATAAAACAGCCAAGCCGCTGATTGTTTATCACAGTATCTATCAGGCAGGCATCTTGCAGATATATGTCACTATCCAGTTGTTCAGATTTTACCAGGGGAGACAGGTTTCCCCAGCGGAAATCTTTGCTAAAATACCGGCGTAGACAGTTTAGGTAGGCATATTTGTAAAGATCGCCTTCTTCCACAGGAATGGTAACAGAGGGAATTGCTTTTTCAGAGAGGTTTCCCACCGTTTTCAGCGAGTTCAGATCCCTAAAATTATGCATGTATAAACCTATGGAAGAGTGCACTGGTTCTTTGCGGGAGGGAGCATACTTCCTGATGTATCCATCGGTGGTTTCATATTGTTTCAAAGTGAAGGTCTCGGTGGATTTGTATATTTCAAAAGGGAATTCCCATATATCGCTATAATCCATTCCCTTAGAATCTTTTAGATACAATGCTGCAACAATGGGGAAGGGTGTTTTTTGGGTATCAGCAAACTCATTACTGGAGAAAATCACCCCTTTTTGCAGGTGGAATTCATGAGTAAAATTCTTTAACCTTAGCCTAAAATTGCTTGGTTTAATTAAATAAGCAAGCGGATGTAACACACATACAACATCAGCCTTTAACAAACAAAATGCCCTTAGAAAGCTTGCCCCTAAATCACTTGATTTCACCTGTGCATCCAGAACAAAGCCTGGCTCACTCTTTTGGTTTTTCCCCGCTTTTTTATTGCGGGAGCTAATGTCGTTATAGGGTGGATTCCCCAAACAAACCACCTGCCTATCCTGCGCTATTCCATATTTTTCGCGGGTTATTTGCATTAGTGAATTATCGCAAACAGCCTGGGGATAACCAATGCTGTTCAAAAAAGCTACGGCTTCGGCATCAATATCCCGGATAATCCATTCATTATCCAAAAAGGAATCCAAAAATGCGCCACATCCTGCAGCTAAATCCATAATTACAGAATCGGGTTTCACATAAGGCGAAACCAGTTCTACAATCAGATCTACAAGATGTGGCGGAGTGTAATATTTACCAAGGTTAGATTTCAGGCTATCCGGAAGTTCGGCTGTAGCACAATGCTTTTTGCGAACTTCATCAAGAGCAGCCAACCAATCCTCAATTGCTTAAAAATCTGCAAGCAGTTGTTTCAGCAATTCCAGTTTGGTATTTACTTCGCTGAATTTCTCTTGCTCTTTGGCGATAACTTCTTCTTTGGCATTGGAAATGAAATTCGCATTGCCAAGTTTTGCGTTTATGCTGCTTAGTTCTTTGGTTAGCTTTTCAATTTGTTTGGTTAGGCGCAGGCGTTCGGAATCCAAATCTATCAAGCCTTCCAAGGGTAAAAACACTTCAATGTTTCGCACCACAGAAGCAATGGCAGCTTTGGGCTTTTCTATCTCTGTGCCGCCGGTGATACTGCTCACCTTTGCCAGCTTGGAAAAATACGCCATATATGCATCAAAAAGCTGTTGTTGCTTCACATCTGCATAACGGATAACTAACATAATTTCCTGTGAGGGAGGCAGATTCACCTGTTTACGCAAGTTTCGGATTGCTGTGATGCTTTCTTGCACAAACAGCATTTCATCATCAATTTTGGGATCAATCAGGCTGGTATCTGCAATGGGGAAATCCGCTATAATTAAGGCTTCACCTTGCATGGGGAAGATACTCTTTATGCTTTGCCAAATTTCTTCTGTAATGAAGGGCATAATGGGATGCAACAAACGCATGCTGTTTTGCATTAAATCCAGCAGCACATATTTTGCGGTTAAACGGCTTTCCATATTGGCTTCAGGACGTAATCTATCCTTGGAAAGCTCTATATACCAGCTGCAATATTCGTCCCACAGGAATTTGAACATGCAATTGGCTGCGTCGTTTAAACGCAGGTTCTCATAATGAGCGCGCACTTCAATTGTCACTTCCTGCAATCTGGAAATAATCCATCTATCTGCCAGTTCCAGCTTTAGTTTTGCCGGGGAAGGAAGCCCTTCAATTTCCGATACATTAAGCATAATGAACCGGAAGGCATTCCAGATTTTATTGGCAAAATTGCGTCCACCCTCCAGCATGCTGTCGCTATAAGCAACGTCAGCACCCTTTGGAGTATTGAAGATCATGGAAAAGCGTAATGCATCTGCACCTACACGTTCGATGATATCTATGGGATCGGGCGAATTACCCAGGGATTTGCTCATTTTTCTGCCAATTTCATCCCGCACGGTACCATGTAACAGCACGGTACTAAAGGGAATCACACCCTTGAAGTGCAAGGTGGACATAATCATCCTTGCCACCCAAAGATAGATAATTTCCGGAGCCGTGATCAGCACATTGGTGGGCAGAAATTTCTGCAAATCGGCAGTTTCATCGGGCCAACCCATAGTGCTGAAGGGCCACAACCAACTGCTAAACCAGGTATCCAACACATCTTCATCCTGCCTAAAGGTTTTACCACCGCATTCAGGGCAGCTTTGTGGCATTTCTTTTGCCACAATCATCTTATCACAAGTTTCACAATAATAGGCAGGAATACGGTGACCCCACCAGATTTGACGTGAAATACACCAATCGCGAATGTTATTCATCCAGTGCATATACACTTTTGTCCAGCGTTCCGGCTGAAATTTCACTTCGCCGCTTTCCACCACTGCAATGGCTTGTTCCGCAAGGGGTTTCATCTTCACAAACCACTGATCCGAAAGATATGGTTCTATCACTGTATCGCAGCGATAACAATGTCCCACGGCATGTTCATGTGCTTCTGTTTTTTCCAGCAGGTTTTGTTCCGTAAGCAGTTTCAGCACTTTTTCGCGGCAGGCATAGCGATCCAATCCGCAAAAATCGTCTCCTGCGGCTTCATTCATAATACCATGTTCATCCATCACCAAAAGCTGAGGCAGATTGTGCCTGATACCTATCTCAAAATCGTTAGGATCATGTGCAGGAGTCACTTTCACACAACCGGTGCCGAATTCTTTATCCACATATTCATCTGCAATTATAGGAATTCTACGTCCGGTTAAAGGCAAAATCAGCTCTTTACCAATCAAATCTTTGTAACGCTCATCTTTGGGGTTTACTGCTACTGCCACATCACCTAACATGGTTTCGGGTCGGGTGGTTGCTACTGTTACATAGCCACTTATAGCTTCTGCAGAGGCATCGTTAACTGTGGCAGTGGCATAGGGATAGCGAATGTGCCACAATTTTCCGGTTTCATCTGCGTGTTCCACTTCGTCATTAGCCAGGGCTGTAACGCAGCGGGGACACCAGTTTATGATATATTTACCTTTATAGATCAAGCCTTGTTCGTATAGGGTTACAAATACCTCTTTCACGGCACGGGATAGCATATCGTCCATCGTAAAACGCTGACGATCCCAATCACAGCTTGCGCCAAGCAGCTTCAATTGGTCTATTATTATGCCACCCTTTTCGGTTTTCCATTGCCAAATAAGCTCTAATAATTTCTCTCTGCCAATCAAGTGCCGGTTAGAACCTCTTTTGGCAAGCTCTTTTTCCACCACATTTTGAGTGGCGATTCCCGCATGATCCACACCGGGAAGCCACAAAGTTGGCTCACCTTTCATGCGGTGATAGCGAACAACGACATCTTGGAGAGTGTTATTTAGAACGTGACCCATGTGCAGGATTCCGGTTACGTTTGGAGGTGGGATTAGGATTGTGAAGGCTTTCTGGCTGGATGTTTCATTTGGCTTAAAATAGCCGCCATCCTGCCAAAAACCATACCACTTCTTCTCAATCTGCTGTGGTTCATAGGTTTTGCTGATTTCCATTTTGTTTTCCTCTCTTTGTCGTTGTGTATCTGCTTTATTTGTTGCAGAATTCGCTTAGTTTTGCACAATCCTGAATAGATGGCTTTGGCGTCAAGTGAAAAACGTTTGAGGGGCACTTCAGGCTCCCATCTTTCCCTTGTTTGCTGCTAAATATACGCAAGCTTCTAACAGCTTATACTGTATATCCTTAAACGAACCTTGCAGTATCAAAAGTAACTGCAATGTAACTGCAAGGATACCGGATGGAGGCTGTTAAAAAAGCCATGGAATGGCGAAAGATCATAGCCTGGGGCGAGAGCCCCAGGGATAGGGCAGAAATTTGAAAAGCCCTTTGTGGGCGACACAATTATCTGTAGGACATGCCATTATGTGTCACCCTCAAGGGGTTTGCTAAACTTGTGTACCCTAACCCATGGTTCCGCAAAAGCTTACGCCCTGGGCTATATTATTTCATCCCTTCGGGATTTTTCACAGCCTCTAAAGCCAGCATTCCAAGTTATGTGCAATGTTCTTGGTTAGTGTCGCTGTAGTACAATCTGCTAAAAGAAAAAGCTGTGCAGGAATAACCAAAATAAGCAGATTCTACTCCAGACTTACACAGGAAATGAGCCAAAATAAGCAGATTCTACTCCAGACTTACACAGGAAATAGGGCAATTTTAAACATTTCGCTTGACATTTTTTCGCTCTATAGCATGTTGATAGTAGTGTGAAAAAATGCACACATGAGGATCTGATATAATGAAAGAAGGTTTCATCCCCAAAAATGACTTCCACTCCATCTTCTTCTCTGACAAAGCGGAAGAATGCAGCAAGGAAATAAAATCGCTGTTTCTGAACCACTTGGAATACTCTTTGATAAAGGACACAACCACGGTAAAGCCTTGGGATGTTTATTATGCCCTGGCTTTAAGTTTGCGGGACAGGCTGATAGAAAGCTGGCTACGCACCCAATATGAATATCGCAAACAGGATGTAAAAAAGGTTTATTACCTATCCATGGAATTCTTGATTGGAAGGCTTTTGGGTAATAGCCTCATTAATCTGGATGTATATGACGAAAGCTATGACATGCTGAAGGAAATGGGCTATTCTTTGGAAGATATCACAGAGCTGGAGCCGGATATGGGTCTTGGTAATGGTGGTTTGGGAAGGCTTGCAGCATGTTTCATGGATTCCCTGGCAACTCAGGCATATCCTGCTTATGGCTATGGAATTCGCTATGAATTCGGTATATTCAAGCAGCTTATAGTTCAGGGATATCAGGTAGAAGAACCGGATAATTGGCGAAAAAAAGGCTGTCCCTGGGAAATTAACCGCCCTGAAATTAGCTATCGCGTTCGCTTCGGAGGCAAGGTTATCAGTGAAGAGCAAATTGATGGCAGATTTAATCATCGTTGGGTAGATACCGAAGATGTGATGGCTGTAGCCTGGGATATACCTGTTCCCGGCTATAAGGTAGATAATGTAAATAACTTACGCCTTTGGCAAGCCACTGCTACAGACGAATTTGATTTTGACTATTTCAATAGCGGTGATTATGTGAAAGCTGTGGAAAAAAAGAACATTTCGGAGAATATCAGCAAGGTTTTGTATCCCAACGATAACGTTCATTTGGGACGTGTTCTAAGGCTAAAGCAAGAGTATTTCTTTGTTTCTGCCACCCTGCAGGACATATTTTCGCAGTGGAAGCAAGATCACGATAGCTTTTCGGAATTACCGGATAAAGTGGCTATCCAATTGAATGATACACATCCTGCGCTGGCTATTCCGGAAATGTTGCGAATCCTGATAGATGAGGAACGCTTAAGCTTTGAGGCTGCCTGGGAAATTACCCGCAGATGCTATTCTTACACCAATCACACAATCCTGCCGGAAGCCCTGGAAAAATGGAGTGTAAGCCTCTTTGAAGAATTGCTCCCACGTCACTTGATGCTGATTTATCAAATAAACAACCTGGTTTTGGCAGAAGTAACTCGTTTATATCCCGGCAATATCATAAAAATGCGAAACGTATCCATAATAGAAGAATCTCGCGAAAAAGCCCTGCGCATGGCTCAGCTTGCCATACACGGTTCACATACGGTAAATGGTGTGGCAGAGCTTCATTCCCGCATAATCCGCGAACGTATTTTCCCGGATCTTTACGAGATGTATCCGGATAAATTCCAAAATAAAACCAATGGTATCACCCCACGTTTGTGGCTGCACACCTGTAATCCCTTGCTTGCCAGCCTAATTTCGGAGCATATTGGCAATTCCTGGGTACGCAATCTGGAATTCATCAAAGGCATAGAGAATTATATTGATGATGCAGATTTTAGGAGCACTTTCTTCGAAATAAAGCAGATAAACAAGAAAGCCCTCAGCAAATATATCTATCGTGAAACCGGTATTCGGATAAACGCAAATAGCCTTTTTGATGTGCAAATTAAACGGCTGCACGAGTATAAACGCCAATTGCTGAATGTTTTGGGAACCATTGCCCGCTACTATCGCATAAAAGATAACCCAAATCAGGATTTCGTTCCCCGCACTGTAATCTTTGCAGGAAAAGCAGCTCCGGGCTATTTTTTGGCAAAACGCCTGATTAAGTTGATTAATAATCTGGGCGAAGTGATTAATAAAGATCCCGCAGTTCGTAATTTGCTCAAGGTGGTTTTTCTGCCTAATTATACCGTGTCCCTGGCAGAAAAGATTATTCCTGCTGCCGATCTCTCCGAACAAATATCCACTGCCGGTTATGAAGCAAGCGGCACCGGAAATATGAAGTTTGCCCTTAATGGTGCCCTTACACTTGGCACTCTGGATGGTGCAAATGTGGAAATGGCAGAAGAAATCGGAGCAGAAAACATGTTCATCTTCGGCTTAACCACACAGGAAGTTCTGGATCTGAAATCTAATGGCTACAATCCTCGCAGCATATACGAAAGCGATGCAGAGCTGAAAAGAGTGGTGGATTCACTAATTGACGGCAGCTTTGATGATGGAGAAAAAGATGTGTTCCTGCCAATCTGGAAATCCCTGGTGGAAGAAGGTGATACCTATTGTCATCTGGCAGATTTTAGGGCTTTCTTAAATGCTTCCATCGAGGTGGATAAGCTGTATCTGCAAAGGGAAGAATGGGTTAAGAAAGCAATAATCAATATTGCACGCATGGGAAAATTTTCTGCTGATAGGGCAATATATGAGTACGCACAAGATATCTGGCATATAGAGCCATTGATTTTGGAATTGCATTAGTTTTTGCAGTTTACGATGATGAAGAAAAGGGATTTATTGGTGATGGAAAGCATTTCTGATAAATCCCTTCGCTTTGCCCGGTTTTTGGCATGCTTATTCGTCCTATTCGTTTTATTTTTGCTATTTTGCAATCCTCTTTATTCTGCAATAGTGATAAATGAAGTTTGCTACGATCCCAATGGTGGTGATGAAGGTTACGAATGGATAGAGCTGTATAACAATGGCTCTATAAACGAACAATTGGAAGACTCGCAGATTTTATCTGCAGGGCAAAATTGGGTAGTTCAATACAAATTGCCTGCCTTTGTTCTGCGTCCAGGAAGGTTTTTGCTTATCGGAGGAACAATGGTTCCCAATGCACAATTAAACTGCAATTTCACCTTTCAGAATGGAGGAAGCGAAACCGATGGTATTCGCTTCCAAAGCAATGACGGAAGCTATACTGATACTGTGCTTTACGACGAGCCAAACAGCTTTTTGCTTACCGATGATAGCTCATCCGCAGGAACCAATTTTGCGCCGGATGTTTCGGGAGGCTACTCGCTTGCCCGTGCTTTTGATGGTGTGGATACAAATAGCAGTTTTGCAGATTTTATTGCGGAACCGAATCCCACCCCTGGCTTGCCAAACAGGTTGCATTGTGATTATGCTCTGCTACACATAAGCCATAATTTTACCGGTGATAATGTGGACATAAGTTTGTGGATAAAGAATTTAAGCTTATTCAGCCCCAATCTAACCGCTGATTTTGGCATATTGCAAAATGACTTGCTGCTATACGAAGCAGGTATTGAACCCATTGCAGCAGGAGATTCGCTAATGATTTCCGTTTCTCTGCCCTGTTCTGATGCTCCGCTTGTGGTTAGTTTGGTGCTGCCCGATGATCCTGATAGCACAAATAACTCTGCCGTAATAACCTTAACTGGACACACAGATGGCAATTTGCTAATTAACGAATTTCTTGCTGATCCGGATAGCGGTAATCAGGAATGGATAGAGCTGCAATACCTAAATACGGAAGAAAAGGCTGATGCCGGCTACCCCAAAGATTACAGCATTAGGGATGCCTCTGGTGCTAAGATACGTTTCTCGCTTACTTCCAGCCAGGATTATTATGTGCTGTGCCAAACGCCGGAAACTCTGCAAAGCCGCTATCCGGATTGCCCTGCCGAATGTGTTGTAGCTGCCACAAGCTGGACTAATCTGAACAACAATGGAGATTCTTTGGTGCTTCTGGAGGATGAGGTTGTTCTGGATTCTCTATCGTATTATGAGGATGAAATTAGCAAGGGTATTTCCCGGGAAAGGCAGGTGGATGAAGATAATGTGGCTATGTGGCAGAATAGCTATAGCAGCCAGGGTGGAACCCCCGGCTTACCCAATAGCACAGCTCCCATGCTGGAATTGCCAGAGCTGGGCAAGATTCGCCTTTCGGGAAGCCCCTGCAAGGCAGTAGCAGGAGAAACGATCAGCCTTACATATTTGCTACCTGCTGCCTCTAATAGGATAAGTTGCAAGGTCTTCGATCTTCGGGGCACAAAAATACGCACTCTGGCAGATTATACGCTATGCACCGATAGGGGAATTCTATTGTGGGATGGGAAAAAGCAAAATGGCAGCTTTGCTTCGCGTGGTTTGTACTATATTCTGTGGGAGTCCCAAGCCGCAAGTGGCGGAAAAATAATGCGTAAACAGCTTACCGCAGTTATCAGTAATTAAAAGCTCTATCTTGTTAAGAGTGGATAGATATCTTTTTTTGCTTGTCATTCCGGACTTGGAGACTGTGTGAAAACACTTCATAAGAGCTAAGTAACTCTGTCATTCCGGACTTGATCCGGAATCCATATTAAAAGGCTCTCTTTCTTATCGAGTGGTTCTATTGTCTGAGGTGTGATAATTATTGAAACAAGGATTTAAGGAGTTAAGGATATGGAGGATATATCAAAAGAAAGACATCATTCTACATGATCATTATTAACACTCCATAATGAAAATCCTGAAATCCTCTTAATCCTGAAATCCTTGTAAAAGAATCTTCACTCGTTATGAAAGATACCCATTCATTTACTGGGAAACCAAGGAATAAACGAACTTGTTTTCTTTATGTAGCTTTGATATTCGGGATTGTTAGAATACTTCTTTTCCAGCATTGGTACTCCCGATACCTTTACCAATAAGGTAGTTATCACCACAGGACTTATAATGGCAAGCCAACCCCAGCCGGAACTTACCGCAATAAGGAATATACCCCACCACATCACTGTTTCTCCAAAATAATTTGGATGGCGGGTGTATTTCCACAAGCCAAGATTCATCACCTTCCCCTTGTTGATGGGATTCTGCTTGAACATCATCATCTGATGATCCCCCACAGATTCGAAGGCAAAACCAATTATCCATAAAAGCAATCCTGCCACATCGGACAACCCAGGAGCATGCCTGCCAAAACCTCCGATCATAAACAGCGGATAAGCTATTAAAAGCATAAAGAAACCCTGAAGGATAAATACCTGTATGTAACTGCGGATTATCCACTGTTTACCCCAATCCCGCCTCCATTTGGCATAGCGGAAATCCTCTTGTTTTCCCTTGTTTCGCAGATAAAGATATACTGCCAGGCGCAAGCCCCACAATGCCACCAGGCAGCTTATTAACAATCTGCGCCAATGATAATCCGGCACAAATAGCAGCAGCATTACAGATATGACTATAAAGCCAACTCCCCATGCTACATCAACGATATCGTTTCTTTTTAGCCACAATGCCAGCAGAAACATCAGGTTCATATATACAAACACTGTTGCCACTGCGATTAAAACTTCATTCAGGTATGTGATAAGCCACCCCCACGCCTACTGCTCCAAGCCCATTATGCACACCTACCACAGGAGAAAGAGAGCTTATATAGGCAGGCTGCTTGCCAATTAGATCGCTTAAACGTCTGGCATATTCTTCTGCTCTACCCAGTGCATTTGCATGCACAATAGCATATTCCCACACCTTTTTGTGCTTGATGTCGCTGGCAATCATGCCAATTATCTTGTTCATATTGCTGCGGCGGGAAAAGCTTTTTCCAATCGGCAAGGCTTTGCCATCTTTATCCAGGGATACAATCGGCTTCAAATTCAGCAAAGTGGCAAGCATACCTGTAAGTGGTTTCACTCTGCCACCCCGCACCATGTATCTTAGTGTATTGATATCGGTTAAAATCCTGGTATTATCAATCCACTTTTCGCTATTGGCAATTATATCATCGTAGCTCATCCCATCTTCCACGGCTCTGGCAATACGAAGCACCACCAATCCTTCGGTAACAGATAAATGTCGTGAATTTACTACAGCCAATTTATCATCATTACGCTGTTTTGCCACCAGGAGGGCATTTTGATGCACTCCGCTAAGGTGATCCGAAATAAACACCGCAATGCTTTTCTCATAATGCGCCGCAGTGAAATCCAGAACCCCTTTCAGCACCTTTGGTGAAGGCTGCGAGCTAACCGGATGTGCATGGTCACTTTTTAGCATTTTGTAAAAACCTTCTGCCCGTAGCGTTAGTCCAGCCAGATATTGTCTTTGCCCAAAAGCAATCCCAAAAGGAACCTGGGCAATCTGATAGGCATCCAGCAGCTCTAATGGCAAATCACACGCTGTATCTGTGATAATCCCAATATTGCTTTTGCGGCTGTTACTAATCTGATGTTGACGCAGCATGTCATCCACTTTCACATAGCTTATCTCACTAAGCTTCAGCAGTGTATCGTAAACCTTATCGGGCTCTTTGGTATGGATATGAATATGCAGTTTTTCCTTTGCTCCTGCCAGGATTATGGAATCCCCAAAGCTACCAATAATCCCCTTCACAGAGGTGAGGGCGCAATTGCAATTCCTTAAAATTACTTCCATGCAATAGCGGTTTTCTCCCGGGGTTTCGGTATGCACTTCCGTAAAACTAATTGCTTCTTCCAGTTCCGGCTTAAAGCTCTGTTCACGCAACGAGCCTTTGTGGATAAAATTTACCACTCCTTCCAAAAAGTACACAAAACCGCTTGCTCCTGCATCCACTACTCCTGCTTCAGCAAGCACTTTCAGCTTTGCAGGTGTTTCTTGAAGCGATTTTCTGGCAGTTGCCAAAGAATCGGTTAACAAATGCATAAAGTCCGTGGTTTTCCCGCTTTGTTCCAG
>JAQVMI010000235.1 GCA_028703735.1 Candidatus Cloacimonadota bacterium
CCTTGCCGATGGCCTGCCTCCCGAAGTAGTCGGAGTAGGAGAGATCGGAGACGAGCATCTGGAATGGCTCGTCCAAGGAATAGCCGGGCGCCGGGATGCGGGAAATGATGGTGTCGAAGAGCAGATACTGGGATTGAAAGGATTGGGATAAGCTGCCAGCAACACGTTTTGCTCCGGAATAGAAGGAATATCATTTCCATCGCCATTGGTTACCATAACCTGAATGGGTCCAAAGTATTGGACACTTCCAGAATTACTAACGCTTTCCAACCAATAGTAATACGCAGTATCGGGGTATAGGTCAGTATCGCTATAGCTATAGCTTATCTGACTTCCCATGGTAGAGCCTTCTGTGATAATGCTGCTGTTCACCTTGTAAGCGTTGCTCAATTCCGGGTTTTCATTTCTCAATACGTTGTATCCGGCATGATTAGTTTCGGATTCTGAAACCCAAGCCAGGACAACATATAAGTTAGCAGTACATACTGCGGTAAAAGAGCTTAGCTCTACGGGAAGAGTAAGATCATCATTACTCAAGACAATTGCTACATCACCTTTAGAATCCATATCTACCCCGCTGAAGGTAACAGTTCCGCCACTGTTTGCTGCAAAATGCCAATCACTGCTGTGATAGCAAGCACCCGAAGTAGCTCCTGTGGTGATAGTGATATTTACTGTTCCACTACCGATTACTACTACTGAGTACAGTATTTGTGATGGCTCAATGTTTATAGCTGGAAAGGCATTCAAATTTTGGTTTGCAGCAAGATATAGATCCACCGTTGGCATAACCGTATGTTGTCCACCGGCTACTGCTGTATTGATATATTCCGGGAAATCTGCTGCTCCTTTTTGCCATTGAGCATAAAGGGTAAGATTTACTCCGGCAGAATAGCTGGAACCAATTGCATAGGCTGTTCCGGAACCATTGCTATTGGTATTCCAATTTACAAAGCTATAGCCGGTTCTAACCAAGGTTCCTGCACCTGCTATGGTGGTGGGAGCACTTAATGTCTGTGCGGCAGGAGGTGTTCCGCTGGTATTTTCGTTTCCAATATAGGTAATGGTATAATTACCCGCACCGGAAGCTTGAAACACGGGCATCAAAGTTACATTAGAATTTACTGTAAAAGTATAGGTGCTGGATGTGGATGCTGTTCCACTGCCACCGGCTACATAATTCCAGCTTACAAAGCTATAGCCTGTATAGGGAATTGCAGTAAGGGTTACAGAGGTTCCCGTAGGATACACATCACCATAGATAGTTCCGCCTGTAATCGTTCCTCCTGAGGCACCGTTTACTTTTACTATATATAGCGTTGTGCTGGTTTCAGCTTCTATCGCACCACGGGTGGGTGGATTTGCTCTGCTGGTGTTTACCTGGTCATCGGTTACTTCCTGTCCCGCTTGAGAGCTACCCAAGAGATTTATATAAGCAGAATCGTGATAGTAAGCAATAGCAGGATTCACGTTGTTATTATTGGCAAAACGAGTGCGGGTACCGCGATTGGAGGACACAAAAGATCCCATTTTTAAGGTAGGAGCTACACCGCTACCATTATCATACAGAAATGGACGGTAGATAGCAGCACCTATTTCATTGCCATCGTTATCGGTTATTTTGGATAAGATACCACCAGAGAATATGGTATTGTTTGATCCATCGCTTGCGCCAGTGTATTGAACATTGTTCAAAGTAGTACCCATGCCACTGGGTAAGTTAGGGTGATAGATGGAGAAATACAAATGAACATTACTTTGACTTGTGGGGTAAATAGCTGTATGTGCTGCCACATCATCCAGAACGTAAGCCGAAGGATCAGTTACGTTACCAGCATTGCGTCTGTAGTTATAGGCAAATAGTGAATTGAGGATATGCACATAGCCACCATTGTTGCCAATGGCACCCCCCTTGAAGCCACCAAAAGCTACATTACCGGTAGCGCTGCTATTGATAAAGTATACGTTTCCTTGAGCACAATTGATCGCTCCACCAATTTCGGTGCTTTGATTATTCGCCAGGGTGGAATTATTGAAGTAGATTGTTGCGCCACCATTTACCTCTGCACCACCACCACCACCACTGGCACTTGTGGAACGGTTCTCTATCAAAGAACTGCCATCAACATAGGCTGCGGCTACGCTACCTGAGATAAGCATCCCTCCGCCATACCTTGCAGCATTTCTTCTAATGTAACTGCCATTCATATACATTGTTCCAAACACAGCAATACCACCTCCGCCATAACCACTTATAGAGTTCGAAATTATGCAGCGGTTCAAGGTGAGCACAGCATTAGACAAAAGGTAAATTGCACCTCCTTGGCTATCAGGACCAGACGTAGAACCACCTTTGATCCCCAGATCGTTGATAGTTACATTGGAACCATTGATATAAAATACCCGGAAAGCAGATGGGGTGGTATTGTAGCGCCCCATATCATCCAGACCAGGACGCGGCACCGAAATTTGATACCCGTTTCCATTGATTGTGAGTGACTTGGCTAAAGTAACTTGGGCAGTCACCACAATATTGTCTGTAACGTTAATAATATCACCGCTTGCAGATGCGGTAATTGCTGAGAGTAGTTCCGCATAATCACTTACGGCTCTACTTGTTTGGGCGAAGATCAATACGCTCGTAACCAACAAGCTTACAATTAGAATCATTTTTTTCATTTGTCTCTCCTTATGGCTTTTTTTTTGTTATTTTAAGCTTAATGCTTGCACATTCAAGTTGCATTCAATAAAGTAAATGTGAAGCGAAAATACAAATAGCATCCAGATCATCGGAAATCCTTTTTCGAAAGTGCGTTAACAAGAATTGCCTCGCGTTTTTCAATCATTTCCGCCATTACATTCGTATACTCACTGGTACAGTAAGTGCGGATTACATTATAGAAACTGCCATCACGAAAATCGACAGTAAATCCCAGCATGTTTCTGCCTTCACAATCTACAGATTGAACTATCTGGCTTACTAAATGCTGTTTTTTACTGGATGTTTTTCTTTTCATAACTTCTCTTAATGTAAAAACTGTTCCAAAATGTGTGTTATTTTTACAATCTCGTAACAGTATGTCCTGCAATATAATACATCGATAGCAAAATTTGGGAATTGGGATAAATTTCATTTTTTGGTTTCATGAGCTGAAAATGAAATTTCAGTTGAAATATCGTGAAATACTTGGAGTAGGGGTTTATGGAATAGGATTGCATCCTGTTGTAAGGTTGGGTTTGTAGCATAGGATTGCATCCTGTTGGAGGTGCGTGGTTTGTAACCCGCACCCATGAAACCCGTTACCGCCATCTACCCGCATAAGTCCTTAAGCCCGCACAAATAGTGATAAACTACAAAAACCTCGCAGGGCTTAATGACTCCTGCTTTTCTAAGGGTCTCCGGCAGGAGTTATTGCTGCCGTTATTAACTATGAAATTGCCTCTACCCTATTTGGCAGCAAGAACTCATGCGAAACTGCAAATTCAACAAATGCTTTTCCTATCTCAGCCTCAAAATTTGGTCTTCCCCACTGCCTTAATCTTTCTTAACAAATTGCAGAGTTTGTCCCCTTTGGTACAAGGTGAAGGATTTCCTATCCAAGCTAAAGACAATCTTCAAATCAAGAGCGTTGCACAGGAAAGTATCCATGGCGATTGCCTGAAGTTTCACTTTTTCCTGTCCCTCCGCTTGCAAGTATAATTCATCTTCTATTTTCATCATGGATATCGTCATGGGGATATCACTATTGGTGTAGGTGCCAAGGTAACTGTCCAATTCGGGTTTTTGGATACTTTCCTGATATTGCGGTAGGATTATTTGTTGATTGCTCATAATGCCTGTTACAAGTGCGATGATGCTTAGGTTGGGATCTGCATTGCCATTTTCCAGATAGGCAAGGGCATGTTTATCGGCTGGACTGTATATAACAAGTGAATTGAAGCTATCAATCCTGCCCCCATGTCCCAGGTAAGTTTTCATCCCTATTGTAAGTTGAAAGATACCGCTACTCATTCCGTCCTTTTCTTTCAGCATTTGTTCCAGGCTTTTAGCGGAGATCAATTCACCTTTGAAGAGGGCTTGGATAAACAAAACCAAATCTGAAGAGGTGGATACAATAGCCCCGGCTCCTCCAGGAACGCTCATATCGGTTTCGGGGTTTAGAACCCATTCTCCGGTATT
>JAQVMI010000236.1 GCA_028703735.1 Candidatus Cloacimonadota bacterium
AGGTAAAGCACACAACTAATCCAAGCATTATTACCCACCCTCTCCCTTTGGAACGAACATTGGAAGTGGCTATGGGCATAAAGAAGAATATCACGATTAAGTTTGTTAAGGGAAAAGCAATCTTCATGTGTAAATCTACTATCTCTCTGGATGGATCATCACCCAATTTCTTAAGTCTTTGTATGTATTCACTTAACTGCCAGAAATTTAAGGATAATGTCTTTTGAGTTATCCTAATAAAATCCTGAGGTTGTACATCCAGAATAGCCAGGGTAGTTTCAGGGTAGTTTGCATACATTATCTGTTTCCCGTTTTGGAAACGCCTGATTTCGCAATCCCTGATAATCCAACGAAATCCATCCCAATCGGCTGATGTAGCAGATATGTGTTCGGTTATTTCCTTTGTTTTATAGTCTATACGTGTTAGATCAATAATCTTCAGATTGTTTTTATAGCCATCGAAAAAGCCAAAATAGTAAAAATCATTTTGCTTGCCCTGGTAGTGAATACGTGCCTTAAGCATCTGATCATCGGGTTGCTCACCTTTTATTTGCACATTATACACATAGTTCTTTGTTTGCTCTGCCCAAGGCAGAAGGTATTCTCCTATCACCGCAATGCTTATACTTATCAATAGCCCTATGCCAAACAGGGGGAACATAGCACGTTTAATGCTAACGCCGGCAGCTCTTATGGCTATGCTTTCATTATGCTTTGAAAGAGCATTCATCATGAATAGCCCGGTCAACAATACTGTTACAGGAGAGGTTAATACCACCAAATAGGGTAAGCGTAACAGGTAATATTGTGTGGCTTGTTGCGTTGAGGCACCATTACGAACAAGTCTGGGTAAATTATCAATTACATCAATCACGATGAATACTACGGCAAAAGAGAAAAATATCACCAGATAGGTTCTAAGGAATTCCCGGATTACGTAACGATCTAATATGCGCATATCGCTTAAATCTCTAATGTACAATTTCGTGTGGAAGGGCGGTTTTTTTACTGCGTAAATGCCTCAATCTCCACATTATGGTAGGCATATCCAAAATGCGTTTTTCTTTGATAGACGCATATATAAGAAACAAGGAAAGAATAAGGAAAACTATATTAGACAGCCACATAGCCATGAAGGGTGGCATCAGTCCTTTATCTGCTAATTGTTCACCACCATTTAGCGACACGTAATAAACTAAGAAAATCACCGATGAAACCGAAAAAGCCATACCGATACCGCTGGTTCGGGTCATCAAACCCAAAGGAACACCCACCAGAATGAATATAATAATCGCAAAAGATATTGCGAATTTCTTGTGAAACTCTACCTGTATGGAGCGAATCAGATCGTTTAGCTCTTTTGCTCTATCGCTTGCCATAAGCTTCATTGCCTGTAATCTGCGAACTTCCACATCCCGTGCGTAATTCCCGGGACTAAGCTTCGTAAACTGCAGACGTTGTTCCAAATTATTTACTTCTTCATTTTTACTTGCGAGTTCTTGTTTATTGCTTTTCAGGGAAGCAATCAATTGGATTACTGTCATTTCCCTATCCGAGCGATAGCCTGTTTCAAAAAAGTCTGTTTGATTGCCAATATCGCGAACATTTATCACATAGCGTGTAAAGCTGGTCTTTTGGTATTTTCCAGGCTCTTTTTCGTTTCGTTCGTGCATTTCTCCATTATTCAAGATAATTTGCAGGCTGTTACCATTATCCATTTGGATCACATTACCAGTTTCGGCAAATACTGTTCTGGGAAAGCGAGATTGACTTCTATCGTAAATAAGCACATCGGTTAATAGCGAATCATTGTTGCCTTTGGTGAAAACGGTGTAGTCCATGAAGGTTGTAAACTCATTTTCTTTAATTATTGTCATGGGTTTGTAGTAGGCAATTTTTAGCATCAGGTTTTTTAGCCTATGATTAGTATTGGGCAGAAACCAGTGATTAAAATACACCATTAATCCACATAGCAAGATAGCAGCGGTCAGAAGTGGACCCAACATCGAGTAAACATTAACTCCACTGGATTTTATGGCGATAATTTCTCTATCAACACTCATTCTGCCGAAAGCGAGTATAGTAGCTACCAGAACAGCCATTGGAATGGATAATGCCAACATATATGGCAAGGACAAGGCAAATACTTCCACCACAGTTTGAATGGGAAGCTTTTTCTCTATGATCATATTTAGCAGGTCTATAACTCTATCTATTAACAAAACAAAGGTAACCACTAACAAAGAGATCAGGAAGGGAGAGATATGTTCCTTCAGGATATAACGTTTAAGTATCTTCATGTAGTGGAATCCATCATTGCCAATAGTTCCGATTCGCTGATAATTTTAAGAGAGGGTATTTTTTTAGCTTTGTCCAGTTTCGAGCCGGGCTTTTCTCCTACAACCAGGTAATTCAGATGCTTATTTACGCTTCCCAAGATTTTACCTCCGCAACTAATAATCATGGTTTCTATTTCTTTGCGGCTATAGGTTTGCAAGGTGCCTGTAACTAAAAAGCTTAGATCTGCCAGAGTATTAGAAAGACGTTCACTATTATATTGAAACTTCAAACCTGATAGTTTTAAAGCCTCAATCAGCTTTAAGTTCTCTTCCTTACTAAAAAAACTGCGGATGGATTGTGCCACTATGCTGCCAATATCTGGAATACCAAGCAGCGTTTCTGTATCTGCATCCATCAGTGCATCAATGTTTTCAAAGTGCTCTGCCAGGTTTTTGGCAGTGATAGATCCCACATGGCGAATACCAAGGGCAAATAGAACCCTATCGAAATTTTTATTCCTGGATTTCTCAATGGCGTTTTTTAGGTTCTCTGCAGATTTTGTTCCCAGGCGTTCCATGTTTGCAATGGCATCATAATTAAGCTTATAAATATCTGGAATACTGCTAATTAACCCATTTGATACCAGCCTTTCCACCAGGCTTTCACCCAATCCGCTTATATCCATTGCGTCACGAGAGGCAAAGTGATCTATCTTTCTAAGTATCTGAGCCGGACATGCTGAATTGGCACAATAAGTGATACTGCCTTCGGTATCTTTCTCTAATGTGCTGTTGCAAACAGGGCATAGAGTGGGGAAGAGGAGTGGCAGTGCATCGCTCTTGCGTTTGGATAAATCTACCACCAAAATCTTCGGAATTATCTCTCCACTTTTCACTATCCGGATCGTATCCCCAATCCGCAAATCAAGCCGGGCTATCTCGTCAGCATTATGCAGTGTAGCGCGGGATACAGTGCTTCCGGAAATAAACACGGGATTTAGGTTTGCAACAGGTGTAATAGCGCCGGTTCTACCCACTTGAAAATCTACTGATTCCACTATGGTGTCCTTCTCTTCGGGTTTGAACTTATAGGCAATTGCCCATTTGGGGCTTTTAGCAGTCCACCCCAACCTTTTCTGCAGCTCAAGCTCGTTAAGTTTAATCACTATTCCGTCTATATCAAAGGGAAGAGTATAACGTGTGCTTTCCATTTTTTCACAATAATCCTGCACTTCGCTGTAATTGTTACACAAAGCACTTTGATTAGTGGGGAATCCAAGCTTATTTAGCCAAGTAAGCACCTGGTGTTGCGAATGGATTTCCACTTCATCTACCAAGGGTGTTTCGTAGAAACCCAAGCTATAAAATATCGCTTTTAAATGCCGAAGTTTAAATTCTGCCTTATCTTTCAGTTTTATAGAGCCGGCAGCTGCATTGCGGGGATTAGCGAAGGGTTTCGCCTCTATTTCTCGTCTTAAGGTATTCAGAGCTAAAAATTCCTCCAGAGGAATATAAATCTCCCCCCGGATTTCTATGGTTTTGTGGTAATCTATACTATGCGGAACATCGGGAATAAGCAGAAAGTTTGAGGTAACATCCTCGCCTTCAATGCCATCACCTCTTGTGGTAGCATAAACAAGCTTTCCCGCCTCATATAGCAAATTTATCCCAAAGCCATCAATCTTCAGCTCTGCACAGTATTGGTTTTCCTGGCTGGTTTCCTGGTTCAGTTTCATGATAAAAGAGCTAACTTCTTCCAGGGAATAGGCATTATCGAGGCTATACATGCGTGCCTTGTGAGGTATCACAATAGCACCTTGGCTTAAATCGCTGCCAACCTTTTGGATGGGAGAGCTGGATTCGGATATGGTTGAGCCAGGTTCTTTTTCCAACGCTT
>JAQVMI010000237.1 GCA_028703735.1 Candidatus Cloacimonadota bacterium
TTCTTTTAGGATTGTATAAGCTAAAAAGGAAGCCAAAGCAGGTTTTAAGAAAAAATACACGGACGCTTTAGAGGCAGTGATTTTTTTCATACCTTCAAAGTATAGAAGGTAAGATAATCCGGTTATTATTAAGCCCAAATATGCCATGAAGAGCAGATTTAGCGGTGTAAAAGTGAAAATTGCAGGCTTACCCACAACGATATTGAAGATAAGCAAAACTATGCCACCAAACAGGAATGATATGGCATTTGTAATGGTATTCCCATTCTTTTGGACAGATGCTTTGGTTAAAACTGTCCACAAACCAAAGCTGATACTTGCGCCAATGGCATAAAGTATTCCCAAAGGTAAATTTAGGAAGGCAGCATCGGAAAAATCACGCTCGAAAAAGACGATAAACAATAGCCCTATGGCACCTAAACCAAGGCTGAATATCTGTGGTTTGGATAGCTTCTCTTTAATAAGTAACAAGGCAAAAACACTTACTACCAAGGGATTCATGCTAACGATAACAGCCGTTACAGATGCCTTGCCAAAAAAGATGGACAATTGTAAAAGCAGCATACTTACACATACGTTCAGGATTCCCAAACTACCTATGTAAAGTATGCTGCTTAGGCTTATTTTTTGTTTATTTGCACCATTCTGCTTTAGGGCTATGGGTAATAAAGCCAAACCACCTATTACAAATCGCCAGGCTGTTAGCGTGAAGGGATCTATCCCTGTGCCAACCAACTTTCCTGTGATTTCCAGGCTTGACCATATTACTATAGCTATCAGGCAGAAAAGGTGACTTTTTAAGTTCAAACTACTTCATCAGAACCATTTTCTTGGTGCTGCTATAACTTCCGGATTTTAGACGGAAATAATAAACACCACTGGCTACGGATGCACCGTTGTTGTCTTTGCCATCCCATTTTACGTCGTTCATGCCTTTGGTTGCCATGGGAATGTTGAAATCCTTCACTATCTGACCTTTTTGGTTATAGATCACAACATTGGCATTAGCATTTTTATCCATCGAGAAACGGATACTGGTATTGGGATTGAAGGGATTGGGATAATTGCCAATAAGCTGTGTTCCGGCAGGAGTGATAACTTCATCTTCGTTAGACACGGGAGGGTTGAAATCGGTAAGCATGCGGGGTGTAATCTGAGCTGTTGTGTTAAACTGAGTAACAATGGCAAGCAGATTAAAGTCACCGGTATGCATAGCTGTATCGATGTAATCAGCATCAAAGAATTGAGTGCGGAATACTATTGTTCCAGTACTATCTAAAAGGTCATAGCTAAGACTGGTGGCATAGTTTCCTGTAGCTGAACTGAAATGCACATTGTTAATTCTAACAAGCTTAGATTGATACATTTCAAGATTGGCATTAATCTGAGCAATGGTGACGGTTGGTGCAGAAACAGTATTTCCAGTAGAGGTGGCAGCAGGAGAATTCATGGTAGGCCAGAATTGTAACATGCCACTTGTATAGCGGGAAAGAGTTCCTGTAACTCCTGTGATTCCATCGCCAACGTTATAATTGGTGGTAATCATTCCAGGTTGGTCATCTATCAAAATAGCACCGCTTGCGTCCTGAATGTATTTCTGGTTACGGAAAGATTGCTTAAAGGTTAAAACAACTTCTCCTGATAGGTGATACACTGTGGCACCATCAGCAGTAGCAGCTCTAAGAGCAGCAATATTGGAAATCATTACAGGGAATACATAGCTGGCGGTAGCAGTGTAAGATGGATCCATACCTGTAGCAAAAGCTTTGGCTTTAAGAGTGGTGGAAGTAGATACTGCCACTGGTCCACTATAAAGGGTGGATGTTTCGGTGGGTTCTGTACCGTTGGTGGTGTAACGAATGGTTGCACCAGCAGTAGTAGAGGCAATAACCACGTTTACGGCAGAGCTATAAACTCCTGAGGGTGGGTTGAAGGTAGGAGTAGCAGCTTGTTCGCCGCCACCAGGTTCAAAGGTATGCATGCCAAGATCAGTGATATAGTCCTGAGGATGCACGATCCATTCTGAATCATCCTGGTTGGTTCCCGCACCTGCGATGAAATCTAAGTTACCTTCGATAACTGAGGGTTTGCGGATTAGAGTATGATTCAGAGTGGCACCTTCTGTTCCAGCAACGTTCCAGGCAGTCCCAGGATCACTTTGATAAACACCAATTATATCAATCATGGTGGTTCCATTGAATAAGCCAAGTGCATCATCGCCATTGTAATAAGTTACAGTGGATTGTACATCGGCTAAAGCAAGAATTGCAGGACTGGCAGCAGAATTAGCGATAATATAAACTTGTCCGTCATCAAGAACGCCGGAAAGGGTAATGATGTTGGTTGTGCTCCATTCTCCACCATTGGAACCAAGCTTTACTGTGTAGTTGGAAAGATCGACAGGGTCGCCTGTTCCGTTAAAAATCTCAATTGCTTTGTTATTGCTTGCCCCTTCCACATATTCGGAGAAGAAGAGATCAGCAGCCTGAGCAAACATGGCTACCATTGCAGCCAGCATTACGATGGTGATTAGTGCTTTTTTCATTATGATTACCTCACTTTTGTTAAAATTTCCATAGCACAATATAAAAATGAACCTGCAAGCAGGATACTATCAGAACGATCTAATATACCCCCGTGACCAGGGATTAGATTCGAACTGTCTTTCACGTCACAAAATCTTTTAAGCATCGATTCCACCAAATCACCAAGCTGACCGAATATTCCAGCAGCTAAAGCGATCAGGACCATAAAACGCAAGGGCACAAAACTTAGCCCACTTACTAATAAGATAACTAAAACCAGCCATGGGGCAAGAGCTCCTGCGATAAAACCCTCTAAGGACTTACGAGGACTTATCGCTGTTACATTGCGATTCTTACCGATTTTCGTACCAATAAAGTAAGCTGTTGAATCCACTATCCAAATCATAAGAATTAAGGCAAGCAAAATATTACTATTTTGCTTATGTTGGCTAATCCTAACAATTATGGCAGGGAAAACAGCAGTGTAGAAAACTCCGAAGTTATTGACAAACATACGGATAATGCTTTTGCTATTATCCCAAACTATTATTGCTTCGATCAATGATATTAACAGCACGCTAATTATTAAGAGAAGGTCAAAATTGGGTTGATAGACCATTGCCAGATATTGCAAGATACTAATCCCTACCCAATAAAAAGGAATCCTGATACCTGCTTTGCGCATCATTGTTATGTATTCAAAACTTCCGATGCTGGAAACCAATCCCAAAGCGATAATTATGGGAATTCCTCCATAATAAAGAGCAAATAATGCAATTGGAACAAGGATGGCAGAAACCAAAATCCTGGTTCTAACTTCGGACATTATTTCTTCCTCCGAAGCGTCTCTCTCTATTTTGGTAGTCTAACAGGGCTTTAATCATTTCCACCTTATCAAAATCAGGCCATAGGGTTTGGGTTACATAAATCTCAGAGTAAGCAGATTGCCACAGCAGAAAATTTGATAGCCTCATTTCTCCGCTGGTTCGGATTATCAGATCAGGATCGGGTTGTCCTTTTGTCCAAAGGTATTCTCCGAAGTTATCAGGATTAAGATTGTTAATTTTAAGGGGATCATTTTCCTTGATAAGCTGCTTAAATCCTTCAATAATTTCCAGTCTGCCACCATAATTAAAAGCGATGTTTACAACCATGCCCGTATTTTTGTGCGTTATAGCAGCTATGGATTGCACATCATCCCAATAATTTGTCTCCAGCCTTTCACTGGAACCAATAAACTGAACATAGATGTTTTGCTTATTTAGCTCTGGTATTTCCTTTATCAAGCGCTCTTTAAGCATCTTTAGCAATCCGGAAACTTCTTTTTGAGGGCGAGACCAGTTTTCCGTGGAGAAAGCATAAAAGGTGAGGTAGGGGAGAGCTAATTCTACGCCAAGCTCCACAACTTCACGGATAGATTTTGCACCGGCACGGTGTCCATAAAGGTGTGGACGATTATGCAATTTTGCCCACCTACCGTTTCCATCCATTATTATCCCAATATGCTGTGGTAAACGCTCTTTATTTAGCTGCGAAAGCAGCTCTTTATAATTTTGCTTAGGCATTTATCCTCTTTTGAGCTGCAAACTTCAGCCAGGCATAGATAAACCCATCCAGATCGCCATCCATAACTTTATCCA
>JAQVMI010000238.1 GCA_028703735.1 Candidatus Cloacimonadota bacterium
GGTTTTGGAAAAACAGAGGTGGCAATCAGGGCTGCCTTTAAAGCTGTTTGTTCGGGCTACCAAGTGGCTGTTTTAGCTCCCACAACTCTTTTGGTGGAACAGCATTGGCGGGTTTTTAGAGAGCGTGTGGCACAGTATCCTGTTCGGATAGGCATGTTCAGCCGTTTCAGAAGTCCGGCTATGGTTACCAAGGATTCAGTGGGAGTTCGTAGCGGAGCTGTGGATATTGCTATTGGAACTCATCGTTTGCTTTCTCAGGATGTGCGTTTTAGTAAGCTGGGTTTATTGATTATTGACGAAGAACACCGCTTTGGAGTTCGCCATAAAGAGAAGCTCCGCAGTTTACAAAGCAATGTGGATACGCTTTACATGAGTGCTACACCTATCCCCCGAACCCTAAACATGGCACTATCCAAGCTGAAAGAAATATCCTTGATGCAAACCTCACCCAAAGAGCGTTTGCCAATAAGAACCATTATAACCCCAAGGGATATGGATGTAATAAAAGATGCAATCCGGCGTGAAGTGGATCGTGGCGGACAGGTGTTTTTTATTCACAATAGGGTGCAAACCATAGAAACAGTAGCAGCAGAACTTCGCAACGAAATGCCAAAAGTCCGCTTTGGGGTGGGACATGCCCAGATGCCGGAACACCATTTGGAACAAGTGATGGATGCCTTCCTGACCAAAGAATATCAAGTGTTAATCTCCACTACCATAGTAGAAAATGGCATCGACATCCCCAATGCCAATACAATTCTGATAGATAGAGCCGATACCTTTGGTTTGGCACAGCTTTATCAAATGCGGGGACGAGTGGGACGCAGCAATCGCAGAGCTTATGCTTACCTTCTAATCCCCAAAGGAACAACCACCGATGCAAAAAACCGACTGGAAGCCTTAACTCAATACGATTACCTTGGTGCAGGATTTCAGGTGGCTCTACGAGATTTGGAACTACGCGGAGCAGGGACTATATTGGGGACAAAGCAAAGTGGAATAATTCAGGCAATTGGCTTCAATTACTATAACCGCATATTGGGTTCGGCAATAGAAGCTGTGGAAAAAGGTGATACAGCCTCGCTTTACGAAGAAGAAACACCAAATTCCAGACAAAAAGTCCGCACCGAAATTGATCTGTATTTTCCGCAGGGATTTATTGATGATGATGAAGAACGCCTGCGCATTTACCGTAGGCTGGGAGAACTGGATAAACTGGAAGATATAGACGAATTTGAAGTGGAATTGTTAGATAGATTTGGCGAAATTCCAGAGCAAGCACGCTGGCTATTAAATTACTTTAAGCTTAGCCAACTTACAAAACGCTATAGCCTGCTAAATTGTAATGTAAAAAAAGATAAGCTTACCATGGAATTTGATCCACGCAAAATGCCTGCCAAACAAGAGCTTTTGCGTTTTACCAGCAAGATTAAACAACCGCTTCGCTTTGATGCGGAAAAAAACCTGAAACTGATAGTGGAACTGGATGCGGAGCAAAGCTATATTCAACAATTCGAGTCGGCAATAGAGATTTTAAAGGGGTGAGCTTTTTTTATACACAGAGAAAAGAAGAGGTTTATTTAACAAAGAGTAAAAGAGAAAAGAGAGAAAAGAGAGAAAAGAGAGAAAAGAGGAATCACGAAGAGTGGTTTGTTTGAAGCAGAGGTAAAGAGGAGATTTCTTTTTTTTAAAACACAGAGAAAAGCAGAGAAAAGCAGAGAAAAGCAGAGTATTTTTTTTAACAAAGAGTAAAAGAGTAAAAGAGTAAAAGAGAGAAAAGAGTAAGCCATGAAAGTGGTTTGTTTTATAGCAAAAATGGAGAGTATTATGAAGATTTCTTTTTTTAAAACACAGAGAAAAGCAGAGTTTTTTTTAACAAAGAGTAAAAGAGTCAAAGAGAAAAGAGGATAAAGAGTAGCATTAAGAATGGTTTGTTTGAAGTGAGAGATAAAGCAGAGATTTCTTTTTAAACACAGAGAAAAGCAGAGAAAAGCAGAGGAATATCAAGCGTATTTATAAGTGAGATGGGTATAGGAGTAAATGTAAGAGTTAAGCAAATTCTATAGGAACTTTTATGCTGTGTTTAACTCCAATCATGAATCCTCTTTTCTCTTTTACTCTTTGTTAAAAAAACTCTGCTTTTCTCTGCTTTTCTCTGTGTTTAAAAAAAAGAAATCTTCACAATATTCTCCATTTTTGCTATAAAACAAACCACTTTCATGGCTTACTCTTTTCTCTCTTTTACTCTTTGTTAAAAAACCTCTGCTTTTCTGAAGCTTTTCTCTGTGGTTAAAAAAAAAGAAATCTTCATAATACTCTCCTTTTTTGCTATAAAACAAACCTCTCTTCAGGAATCCTCTTTTCTCTCTTTTACTCTTTTACTCTTTGTTAAAAAAAACCTCTGCTTTTCTCTGTGTTTAAAAAAAAGAAATCTCTGCTTTTCCCCTGCGTTTATAACAGGCTATGCTATCTGTCCCTTAGCTTACCTTGCAGTATAAATAGTAACTGCAAGGTGCCTGCAAGGTGACTGAAACTATACTGTTAGAAAAGTGTGCTAAGGGTAAAACTTGCCGGTAAGTATCTGTGAAGCCCCATTCGGAGCAAGGATTCCAAAACCCGCAACCTTTTAGATTGACAAAAAAGCTCAATTCCTGCCGCATGATTCGATTAATGTATTAAGGACGTATAGATGGCGAGGCTATTCAGCAAAGATTATCACGAGAAATCCACAAGCTGGTATTTTAATCATGCGGTAATTGCACTGGAGAATGAAGACCTGTGGTATTGGAAGTCGTTGGACGAAAATGGCTGCTATCACTTAAGGTTTTTCCCAATATCCGCAAAACGCGAGTATTTTTGCGAATATGTAGATATTGTGTACGATCCGGAAACGGAGCTTATCACCTCTCACGAATGTTCTGCCTGCCACGATGATGATGCCTGCCGTCATTATTTATCCTTGCTGCGTTATGGATACTTGTATCTAAGCACTGCGATCTTTGCCGAAGAAGTGGTGGAAACCTGCGATGGAAACGCCCTTAGTGGTGATGAAATCTGGCTGGATATTGCCAGTAATGCCAAGCTGTATTTAGAAGGAATATACAATCCTGATACGGATAAGATCAGGTTTTACCACCATGATTTCTCTCCTTTGGATCCCGTGTTAATAGGCAGAATTGCCGAAAATGACGAGCCGGAAGGAATCAGCCAACGCCGTTTAACCAGCTATACTACAAATCTTGGATCATTTCGTGACGAAGAGATACACCTGTTTCAATTTCTGAATCGCCACAAGGCAGCCTATAGTGCCAAGGGAATGTTTTGGTCACTTTACAAGAAAGATTTTGCCGCTGCTTTGGTGATAATGCGCAATTGCCGTCCCCGCTTTGTAGTAAAAGAAAGCGGTGAAGCCTTAAGTTTTGCCAATACCCCCTATCAATTAAGCCTACGCATTGAACCTGCCGGAAAAAAACACTATCGTTTGCATGCAGTTATTGTGGATGAACTCTCTGTGTGGTTTGCGGGTCACCCCACCTGGTTATTTTTTCGAAACCGGATTAGCAGCACAAATCTTCCCTTTCGCAAGGAACTGATAGATGAAGTATTTAGCACAGGACGCACCCTAAAACCCCGCGATCTGGTATATTACCGTAGCATTGTACACCAGGAATTGCATCAGCAAGAAATTTATCTGGATTTCGAGCAAAGCGTTCCTCTTCCCGAGATTGTATCCGGTTCTGTGCAAAAGACATTGGAACTAAAGAAATTAGGAGATCAGGTATTAATTGGTGGAAGCCTGGTTTTCAGCGGAGATCGCAAAATCCCGCTATCTGTGGTACGTTTCCGCAAACCCTTGGTGCATTGTAAGTTTACCGGTGAAAACGGAGAAGGTGAAGCTTGGTTTCACCTGCCTCCGATGTTGTTTGACCAAACCAAAGAGTTGCTTGCCCGGCTTCCCGAACCGGAAATGAATCGATTGGAACAGCATGCAGAATTGGTTTTTGGCGGTAGTGAAAAGCTTGCTAAATTGCGGGAAGCTATTTTTGAGCTTAGTGATCTGGATTGGGATATTAGAATTGATGATGAGCTTAGCAAAGAATTCATCGCTAAGGTTCCATTGCAGGTGGAGATAAACGCCAATAGAGACGAAGAGATAGATTGGTTC
>JAQVMI010000239.1 GCA_028703735.1 Candidatus Cloacimonadota bacterium
AGAGCTACATTGTCGGGAGAGAATAAACGCTTTGAAAATTGCATTAAATCTAAATGATAATCAAATAGCTTTTGTTTTCGAAACTTATGCTAACTGTGGTAGAACGTTTATTGATCAATTTATCGATGGGAATAGAAATGCACTGCTGGAAAGAGAACACCCATACTCAAACATATTCCCCTTGTTTACTAATGGGGCAGACCCTTATTACACTATTAATATAGGTAGAAGGGGGGAGAATAGAATAACTGATCCATTTATGGTCGAAGATGCACAATTACGAATGCCCGAAGGGTGGATCCATACCCCCTTTGAAAGAATACTGAAACTAATAGACACTTCAATCAGCAATGTAACAATAGATTCGTAAGACTTATAAATAGAGCGCTATTTGCTGTTGAATTGCAACCTATTGAATACCGCTCCAGTTATGAGTTAAACAAGCGGTGCAGGGAGTAACGGTATATTTTGCAGGTGAGAAACCGCTGTTTTATCACTCAATTTCGGCTGCTAAACAATATAGGATAGTTTATTGCTTTGGGTAAGCCGAAATTGAACGTCAAAACAAGCTCGTTCCGGTTGTTGTTAAACACTCTTCCTTTGTGCAAACCTGGCATGGAGAAAGATAATTGTGATAATTGCAGAACGTTACGATATACTGCCTTTTGAAACTTGCCACTGCTTACCGCCTAGTTAAATTGCCAGCGGCAGCTAAAATAGAACTCTGTTTATAGCTTGGTCAAAGCCGCAAATGAAAACCAAAAAACTCGCAGCAGTTTTAGGTTAACACTTTTCTAACGGGCATAATCTGGCGAGGCGCAAGAGAATGCATCAAGAATTTATGTATAATTACCCTAAATAATTGTGATAAATTACTACAAGTCCTATATACTTCACACATATTGCTGGGCGAAGCCTGTTTAAAATTGCCAAGTTATTAAGAAGGAGTTATTATGATCTATCAGCTACAGAAAGTGAATGTTAAGATAGCAACAACCCGTAAGTTTCTCTGTTCCTCTGATAATAGTGGGGTAATAAATGTATTTACCACGCTCCAGGAGCTTGTTTCTGCACGGGGGGTTTTGTAACAAGGTTCAACATCAATCCCGATCAAGGTAAATAGCATGAAGGAAATCAGCTTATCATAACCTGTTTGAAAAACTGGGGGATGTAAGGATGCTCTAAAGCAATTGACAGCTTTTTGCTTATTGAACTCTTGAAAGTACATTTTGCACCTCAGCCACTGTCATGCCAGAGCGCAAATTCCGTTTAAGATAAGCATTTAGATACTTCTGCGAAATATCATGCCGGTAGAATTTCACCGCAGTAACCTTGTTAAACATATACTGCGCTTCCATAGCCACTCCAACGTGGATGTATGTGGTCTCTGTAACGAGAGCCAAAAGTAATAAGGGGCATCTTCATCGCTTAACCCATTGAACCAGATAAAGTAGTAATCTGGAACAAGGGGCTTCTTGTGCAGGAAGAGTCTTGCCACGGATGCGAAGTGCATTGTGTAGAAATTATTATACATTAACCTTAGGGTAACCAACAAAGGGGATTAAGATGATCTTACGGTAGAAAGACAAAACACCGCTTGAGGAGATGGCTCGGCACAGGTAGCCAGTTAGTATTCTTAAGAGATGATGGCATTGAGCAGCTTCTGCGAAGGCTATCTTAGCCAGTGCCTATTCAGCAGTTACCTTAACGGCAGCAGGCTTCTCTATCTGAGTCTTAGCAGAGTCCGCCTTCTGCTTGACTTCGGCATGCTTCAAATTGTCATCGTTAGTGACGAGGATGTGTTGAAATGATAGGTCAGACATATTTTCCTATTGTCTAATTTACTTAATGGGTTATAATGAATTGAAAAGGAGACTATTATGCTTATAACTATTTTAAGCCTAATCTGTGGAACTATTGGTTCGATTATCTTGGCTTTTAGCCTAAACCAGTTACACAAGACTTACAATGCTGCATTCAAGATATTTGAAGCATCACTTACAACAATAGCAAACTATCTTAGCAGACAAGGAAGCGCATTCGTACCTATAAATATAGCCGATTATATTAAGAATAATAAAAAAGGCTCGGATACATGGACTATCGTTGGGGTAGTTTTTATCATCATTGGTCTGTTATTGGGTTTAGGAAGTCTTTTCACTTGTTAGTAATTCCTAATCAATAGCTCCGTCCCAGTCTGGAACACAGATGAATTCAAGGGTGCATTGTGCAATTATATGCAGCTCGAAATCCGCTGATGTAAAAAGAGCCAACAAAAACTACCTGGGAGAGGATATAAGCGCAGTGGAACAGCTTGCTAAAGCCAAGCCAGATCGGACCTACATCTGTTTCGTATCACGTCCACAGGCGTCTGCCTTTCTCAGGTAGACTATTTGTAAACCAACTAACCTAAAGAGGAGAATACATGAAGACACTACTTATCATCGTGATGCTATCGCTGTTCTGTGGAAGCATCTTTGCGCTCACCGGCTTTGGTGTATCTGGAGTGTTTGCAATAACCGAGGATACTCTTGGCGGGGGTACTTTACCTGTAGAGCTATCTTCATTTACCGCAACCGTAACAGCACAAAACTCTGTGCAATTGAACTGGGTTACCCAGTCCGAAAACAATCTTACCGGTTACTATGTTTATCGCAGCAATGCAGCAGCATTGAGCGAAGCCATTAAAGTATCTGGATTGCTGCAGGCTACCAATACTTCCAGCCAACAGAGCTACACATATCTGGATAGTGAAGTTAGTATCGAAGGAAATTATTACTATTGGCTGCAAAGCCTCGAAATGGATGGAAATGGTAACTACCATGGTCCCATCTCCGTACAGGTAAACTTAGCAGGTGAAGACCCCGAAACTCCTGCAGTTCCAGGAGAAACATGCTTGAAAGAGATATATCCCAATCCTTTCCGTGCAGGTTCATTTGCTAACATAGGAGTAAGCGTAAAAGATGGCGATAGTGCCACATTCGAAGTTTACAATCTTTCGGGACAGGTTGTTAAGTCGTCAGTTCTTGCCCCTGGTAATCATCTTCTATTTTGGGATGGTCATGACCGCAACGGGTTGCTGTGTAGCAGCGGTATCTACTTTGTAAAGCTACGTTCCGAGAGTTTCAGTGGCACAGCCAAATTGACTTTGATTAAATAAGGGAAGTTAAGATGAAGAAGATAACCTTATCAATACTCTTAATCGTGACCGCTGTTTATGCCTTTGCGGCAGCTCCGGTAGTTTCAAATGTAGTAGCCACTCCCTCAACAGGGCGGGTAACCATAACCTATGATCTTACCGCTGATGCAGCTTGTGCTGTGCGTATCGAGGTATCAAATGATGGTGGCGGCAGTTATAGCATCTATCCTACCGCAGTAAGCGGAGATGTTAACGGCGAAATTAGCTCTGGAAACGGTAAAGTAATAATCTGGAACCCCGCAGGGGATAATATGGAAATTGGTAACAATTATGTAGTAAAAGTGATAGCAGAGGAATTAATTTGGGTTGGAGACGACAATTACGTGTTTGTAGAAGGTGGCACAGTGGCAGGCATTACTGTTAGCAATTTCTATATCGACAAATATGAGATGACTCAAACTGGCTATCAAGCTGTGATGGACTTTAATCAAGCTTCTGGTTCTGGCGTTGGCATCAATTATCCTGTTACTGGAGTATCTTGGTTCGATGCCATCGAGTATTGCAACCGGCGCAGTATGCAGGAAGGTCTTACGCCTTGCTATAGCTATAGCACTTATGGAACTGATCCGGCGACATGGCCAGGGGGGTGGGATACAGGTGACTACACTCACACTAATGTAGCTTGCAATTGGACAGCCAATGGTTACCGTCTTCCTACCGAAGCGGAATGGGAATTTGCTGCGCGGGGAGGTAATTTTACTCATAATTATACCTACAGTGGCAGCGAAGATATCAATGCAGTGGCGTGGTATAGAGGAAATGACTTGCCTTCCGGACCTAAGTCAGTAGGCACCAAGACAGCCAACGAGCTCGGTATATATGATATGAGTGGTAACGTTTGGGAATGGTGCTGGGATATTTATGGTGACCGCTTCCGTGTGGGACGCGGTGGTGCCTGGGGGAGCATTCCAATAGTCTGTACCGTTTCGTATCGGACAGGCAGCTTTGCTAATGGCG
>JAQVMI010000240.1 GCA_028703735.1 Candidatus Cloacimonadota bacterium
TCAAAAGCACTCCCCTTACGACGCTCCTCCTCCTGTGCATCAAAAGAAGGGACCTGATGTTCCCGAACCTAAGGAAGTTTTGGGTAGCGGAAGCTTTTTAAATTCCTATTGTCCGCATTGTAAAATGAGCTTGATTAATGATAATCTGCTTATCTTGAAAGTGGAAAAGCTGGATGGCGAAATGGGGATATTGTATATGAGTCCTTACCTTAATGTGTTTACTCACACAACCACGGTAAAGATACCAGAAAAAGCACCCGTGAAGGATATCAAATGCATTTATTGTGACCATAGCCTTATTCACACAGAGCGTAAATGCCCTGTGTGCAAATCTGATTTGGTGCAGATCAATGTAAGTGCCATGCGTAAGCTGATCGATTTTTACTTCTGCTCCCGCAAAGGCTGTATCTGGCATGGATTAAGCGATGAAGACCTCAACTACATAATGCTGGAAGATAGTCAGGAGTGGTAAATGTATGAAATATTAAGCAAAGAGGAGATGGCAGATCGATCGATAATTAGACTGGATATACATTGCCCCTTGATTGCCAAAAAGGCTAAGGCAGGGCAGTTTGTAATAATTCGAGTAAACGAGCAAGGAGAGCGCATTCCGCTTACAATTGCCGATTGCAATGCATATTCTGGAGTGATAACCATCATCTTTCAGATTGTGGGGAAAACCACAGCTTTGCTTCGTGCTTACAAAGCCGGAGATTACATTAAGGACGTGGTTGGTCCCCTTGGTAAACCGGCAGAAATTGAAAATGTGGGTACAGTTATTGTTGTGGGGGGTGGTACAGGTATCGCTATTTTGCATCACATCACCAAAGCAATAAAAGAAGCAGGGAACTATGTAATAGGTATCCTGGGAGCTCGCAGTAAAGAATACATCATCATGGAAGAGCAAATGGAAAACCTTTGCGATGAAATGATGATAACTACCGATGATGGAACTTATGGTTCACAAGGCTTTGTAACCGATGCCCTTAAAAAGTATTTGGATGAACGCCCGGACATAAAGCTGGTTTATGCCATAGGACCCATAATAATGATGAAAAACGTTTGCAAGCTTACCAAGCAGTATAATGTGGAAACCAAAGTAAGCCTGAATCCTGTAATGATAGATGGTACTGGAATGTGCGGAGGATGCCGTGTTTCCGTAGGGGGTAAAACCCAATTCTGCTGCGTGGATGGACCGGATTTCGATGGGCACAAAGTGGATTTTGACGAAATGGAGAAGCGCAATAACATGTACATAAAGAAAGAAAAAGATGCGCTGCTCTTCTCTATCAGGTAGGGAGGTTTTATGCTGGATTATGATGTAAAGTATCTAAAATTTAAAACCTATCTTAGCACCTACTGCCCACATTGTAACAAATCGTTCAACGTGAAGGAAAAAGACCACGACCACCTGCTGTTTACAGGCATGTTTAGAAGCTCTGAAATGCAACTGAAACTAAGCCCCTATCTGGACGTTTTCGAAGTGGAAAGCTCCATGGAAATTAACCACGGAGAGGTGCTGGATGATTTAATCTGTCCGGGTTGCAAACAGAGCCTGGTGGATGCAAACACAGTATGCGGAGAGTGTGGTTCGCCTGTGGCAAAGATAACCATCTCTGCTTATTCTAAATTGCTGCCCTTTTATATCTGCCTGAAGCACGGCTGCGAATGGCATGGACTTACCAAAGCGGATGAACGCACCATAAAGCTAAAAATTCCCCGGCAGGAAATGCCGGAACAAGATCAAAGACTGCGTGGGCACAATTTTATCGAAGTGCCCTATGGTTTAACCACAGAACTAACCCAATTAGAAGCTGGACGCTGCTTACAGTGCACAAATCCCAAATGTGTGAATGGCTGCCCCGTAAATGTTGATATACCGGAATTCATCAGGCAAATTAGAGCAGAGGATTATGTTCAGGCAGCCAAAGTAATAAAACAGCGCAATATCCTACCCGCTGTTTGCGGCAGAGTTTGTCCCCAGGAAGAGCAATGCGAAGCTCATTGCGTGCTGGGTATAAAGGATAAACCTGTGGCAATAGGGAATCTGGAACGTTTTGTAGCCGATTGGGCTATGAAAACAGACTCTATCAAAGTTCCGGTTATCCACAAAAAGCTGAATAAAAAAGTTGCTGTGGTTGGTTCTGGTCCCGGAGGCATCACCGTTGCAGCAGACCTATTGCAATTAGGCTATACAGTTACAATTTTTGAAGCATTACACGAACCAGGCGGAGTTTTGGTATATGGCATCCCGGAATTCCGTTTGCCCAAAACCATTGTTAGCAACGAAATTGATTACTTACGTAAGCTGGGTCGCAAGATTGAGCTGAATACCGTAATCGGCACAGCTATCACTATAGAGGAACTGATTCAGGATTTTGATGCAGTTTATATAGGTGTGGGTGCCGGTTTACCTGTGTTCATGAATATCGAAGGTGAAAACCTGTGTAACATACTGTCTTCAAACGAATACCTAACGCGTATAAACCTGATGAAGGCCTATCGGTTTCCAGAATATGACACACCCAAACCAGAGGGAAATCAAGTGGTGGTAATTGGTGGTGGCAATGTAGCCATGGATAGTGCACGTAATGCGCTTCGCTGTGGTGCAGCCGAGGTTACCATTGTTTATCGCCGTTCCCGTAAAGAGCTTCCTGCCCGTGAAGAAGAAGTGCGTCATGCAATGGAAGAAGGGATAAAGTTCAAGCTGTTAACCAATCCTGTCCGCTTTATTGGCAATGATATTTCCTGGGTAAAGGGAGTAGAATGTGTGCGTATGGAGCTGGGAGAGGCAGATAAGGATGGACGCCGGATTCCAATTCCTGTGAAGGATTCAAACTTCGTGGTCAATACCGATATGGTAATAATAGCCATAGGAACAGGACCCAGCCCCTTAATATTTAGCACTACTCCAAACCTGGTAAGAAACCGCTGGGGCTATGTGGAGGTTAATCCCGAAACCATGGAAACCTCTATCCCGGGTGTTTATGCAGGAGGAGATATTGTTACAGGCTCTGCCACGGTTATTTCTGCCATGGGAGCGGGAAGAACTGCTGCAAACGCTATCCATAAGAAGCTAAGTGGCGAAGAGGCAATATGATAGCAAGTAGTTGCTTAGAGAGATGCAACGGTTCAATTTGAAGATATATAAAAGGGAATCTTGGAAACTTACTACCACAGCGGTTTTAAGGCACACGGTGCAAAAAATAAATATTGACATAATTGTTGCAGGTGCTTTTCCTTGCACCAACCTCCTTTTCAGCAATATTATGCATGGAAAGGAAAGGAAAGAAAAAAAACATTGGGAGGATTCAGGATGAATCGCAAAACTATGCTCCTGTTATTCGCGGCTCTTACCCTTTTGGTAAGCAGCCTTACTGCCACTGACGGCAGAATGATCGCTTTGGGCAACCCCTTTGGTTTTATTCGGGACAACACAGATATTTCTGCATTTCCCGGCGCAATTAATAGGTATAACCGTAACGTAGTAGCAGAATTAAATTCCCCTGGCTCCAGTTATTATTGGACTTTGGGTGCAAACCTTCCTGTAATGAATAATGTCCTGGGCGTATATTTAAACACTACCACAGGTGTTAGCGTCGATAATGCCTTTGGTAATACCTATCCACATTACAATATAGGTGATCTGGATATCAGCAAAAAGATCCAATTCTATTTTGGTTTCTTAGAGCAATTTGGGGTTGGCTTTGGAATGGCTATAGATAGCCAGAAAGCAGACAATTCCGATAATCCCAACCAATATGTGGAACAGGCAGCCACCTATTTTGATGTTAGCGGTGGAATGAGCACGGATATGATGGATTTTGGTGCGAAGCTAATGATTGCCGGTGCCGGCACAGAGGCTGATGTGGATACAGAAACATCCCTTGTAGGGGCATTAGGTTTGGAAACTTCCGGTCGTTATTACATCATGGATACAGATCAATTCTCCCTGATGGGTGTAGCAAGTTTAACTTTTAATGCAGAAGTAACCGAAGCCGAACTTGAATACACAGATGCTCAAAATAACGTTTCCTTAACAACCTATACAAAAGAATCTGGTGCCTTTATGTTCGATTTTGGTGTAGGAGCAAATTATAAAATTGCAGATAATCACACCGTAA
>JAQVMI010000005.1 GCA_028703735.1 Candidatus Cloacimonadota bacterium
GTATGATAAGCTGGGTTCCTTTTTGCCATTTTCCTTTGAAAGGATTGATGTTGAACCTTTTTACAGAGCAGAAGCATAGGTATTATAGGGTTTTGCATCTGGTTAGTTTGGTAGAACTGCTTAAGATGAACTGATTGTATCACCGACATTTTGTTGCAATGAATCTGCTACATATTGCACTTAATCTGATTTTGGATCAATATCCCATTCAATCGTAGAATTGACGTCGGTTTTTATTATCTCATCAGTTAGCCCACCTCCTCGTATTTCTCTGAAGCCAGGAATCTCGGGAAGGAAAGAATCGTTTTGCTATTTTTTCGGAGTATTATTGCTGTCCATTTTTTGTTTCCAGATTTCTGGCGCAATTTTCCCGGAAATATTTACACCTCTGTACTGATCATATTCAAATGAATGTTTCGAATCGCAATATTTTATGCCCTTGCCGATGTCTTCACATATACGATAGGCTCTAAACTTAAACAAAGGAGGACCGCTTTTATTAAATTTAACTGCTTTGGTAGTATCCTGAGGAGTGTAGTATATCGTCATTCCATTATCAGCTTGTTTGAACCGGGGTATAAATCTGCTTCGATACAACCTTACTTCGATCTCTCCAGTAGTAGGATTACCATCTCTTACTATTTCCAGAGAATCGATATTAGACTTAAGAACCGTCCAACACAAATCAAAATCGGCACCAAGAGAATGCCCTGTTGTGTAGGGCGATATTAGGTAATATTGTTTATCTGGCTTGTATCCCCGAGATTGAGGATCTACCGAAATAGTGAATTTTACTGTAACCGTTTCTCCGATTTCATACTGAAACTTGTCGGGGATTACTTCACTCTTCCATGTTAAAGCAACCACCTGATCATCTGGAATGTATCGCAGATCTACCACACCTGATTCTGGTCCAAAAATCTCACTTTTCGCACTTCCTGAAGCAAAGAGAGCAGTAAACGTAATGCAAAGTATAAGTAATAGAACTACTATCTTTACCTTGTGCACCATTTGTAATGGGGGAAGATTGCTACCGATATAAGGTAGCTTCTTGAGCTGACTAAACTGCTGTTTCATTTTATACTTCCTATTGGCATGTCAAGCATCCTGTAAAGACGACGTACTGCCAATTTGGTGACATTTATTAATTGCCTGTATATGTCAAGTACCATTCCATACTCCAGTCCTACCATGTCTATAAACAGGATATGATAAGCTGGGTTCATTCCAAAGCAAAGACAGCCGGAGCATTTTTGTATTTCTGTTTCAAGTGTACATTACGGAAAGCATTAGGCTCTGGATACATGTGGTTCTCTTGTGATAATATAAAGTCTATATACAATGGTGCTGGCTTCAATCTTATTGTTGCGGTTTTTCCCCTCACCCTAACCCTCTCCCAAAAGGGGAGAGGGAACTCTTCCCCCTCTCACGAGATGGCAATGGCATTTGCTCCCCTCTCCCTTGATGGGAGAGGGGTTGGGGGTGAGGGTGACAATTCATTACATAAGAAAGGATACAATATTGATGCTCGCAACTCACACAAAGCGTATATTTTAGGCTCTCTTTCAAACTAAGTGGGTAACTTTTGTCATTCCGGACTTGGAGACTGTGCGAAAACTATTCAAGTGATGCAAAATCAGTGTCATTCCTGCGAAGGCAGGAATCCAGCCACTTTCATTGTGGCACTGTAATATATTGCAATGCTGTTGATTATGTGCAGATTCACTGGAGTTGTAACTTTTCTTGGATTCCGGATCAAGTCCGGAATGACAGAGTTACTTAGCTGTTATGAAGTGTTTTCGCACAGTCTCTTCGCAGGAAAGACAAGCAGAAAAACCTCTATCCACTCGTTATGAAAAAAGTAGCTAAAAGTATCTGCATTTTTGGAAACAAACTTGCATGCTTTCCATTCAGGTGAATGTAGCCTTTCAGGCAGGGGGAAATATCTGTTTTGCTTTACCTGGGATGTGCCATCATTCGCTAGGAGAAGATTATGAAATTTACCACGAAGCTGCTTTGGATTGTTGTATTATTGGCGGTTTTCAGCCCTGCATTGCTGGAAGCAAACACCCAAGATGTAAGTGCCTCACGCAAATATCTGCATTTGAAAGATGCTATGTCTTTCCGCAATCAGACACCTGCCCGGGCAGATTCTGCGCATGGTTTCGATGTGCAAAAGTATGAAATAACGCTAAATATAAACGATGCTACGCACTTCATTACGGGCAATGTACTGGCTACAGTTGTGGCAGAAAACTATCTGCCATCCATCAGCTACGAGCTTTCCAATCTTACAGTTTCTTCTGTTTTGGTAAATGGGGCTGCTGCTGTTTATACGCATAGCAATGGCATAATAAACATAAGCACAAATATGGCGGCAGGACAGCAGTTTACCACGCAAGTATTCTATAGTGGCATTCCTGCTCTTTCCTCGGATATCTACCATATTGGCATGATTTTTGGCAATAACTCTGTGTTCACAATTTCCGATCCTGATGCAGGCAGGATGTGGTACCCTTGTTACGATCATCCCTGGGATAAAGCTATTGTAGATTTGCATATCACCATGCGTAGCGATTGGAAGGTGGCTGCCAATGGAATCCGCAGCGGTATTGTGAACAATGGCAATGGCACTTCCACAACTCATTGGTTGGGATCACATCCCATGACCACCTATCTGGTGTGCTTTACCGCAGGTCCATATCAGGAAATTGATCAATATGTGCCATCGGTAAATAATCTCCATATCCAGAATTTTGTATCGCAAAGCCAGTATAATAACGCTTTGATAGATTTTCAACGAACTCCCCAGATGGTTAGCTATTTCTCTCAAAATTTCGGAACTTACCCCTTCGAAAAATACGGTCATGCCACCGTAAACATGAGCACTTTTGGTGCCATGGAACACCAAACTATGACTACTTTGGGAAACTTTATCATCACCGGAAATCAAGTGTACGAAGTTATCATAGCACACGAATTGGCTCATCAGTGGTTTGGCAATGCGGTAAGTTTTTTAACCTTCAAGGACGTATGGCTTTCCGAGGGCTTTGCCACATACAGCGAGCATTTGTGGACAGACTATCGTTTTGGGTGGCAATCTGCATGTGATTATGTAGCCACCAGCTTTCACCAATACTACCTCAATTGGGAAAATAGTTCAGGTGCCCCAAGCATATATAATCCCAATTTCAATAACTATTTTTCGCCCCCTTCATACGAAAAAGCAGCTTCAGTGCTGCACATGTTGCGGCTTAAGATAGGTAATGATAATTTCTTTCAGCTTTTACAACAATGGTTTGAAACCTACAAACACCAAAATGCCGTAACGGACGAGTTTAAAGCAATGGCAGAACAGATTAGCGGTATGGATCTCACCCAATTCTTCAATCAATGGATTTATGGCAGCGGCATCCCTTCCGTGGAATACAGCGTGTGGACGGCAAATGATTTGGACAGGCTAAAAATTGTAGCAAAAACCACCTCTCCCACTACCACAAACTTCTCTGTGGAACTACCCTTCAAGATTACCTATAATACCGGAAGTGATTCTCTATTAGTGGTTGCCACACCCCAGGGTTACTCAAACCAATATTTAGCAGGATACACAGCCGAGGATTTTTCCATATTGGCAAACCATCACAATTGGGCATTACTTAGGAATGTTACCGAGCATAAACCCGTGCTTAGTGAATGCTTAGCCTCCAATGGATCAGTTTTGTTAGCTTGGGAAGATTTTATTCCTGGAACAGATAGTGGATACATGATCTACAGAAAACAAGCTTCTTCCACTCTTTGGAGTCCTCTGAACAGCACACCCATATTGGATAATTTTTATGTGGATACTACGGTAACCAACGGCATAAGCTATAATTACAAGCTGCAAGTATTGGATAACGAGGGCTATATGTCCCTGGCTTCGAACCCAATGACAGCCCTTCCACAGGCTTTCAGTTTCACCGGAGATCTATTAGTGGTGGATGAAACCAGAGACGGCAATGGAGCAAATATAAATCCCGATGATGCCATGGTAGATGCCTTTTATGCCAATGCCTTAATGGGACTTTCGGGAACCATAAACAATTGGGATTGCACCACACAGGGTGCACCAACCCTGGAAGTTTTGGGTCAGTATCGTTTGGTGCTTTGGCATGCGGACGATTTTTCTCAACATCTGCTGCAAGATAATCTTAGCATTATCAGCGGATACATTCTGGGTGGGGGAAAACTACTGCTTTCCGGCTGGAAAACACCCTCGGTATTAACCCCGGCTTTTCTGGAGCGTTTTGCCGGAGGAATTACCCTGAATTATGATAATTCTGCCTGCCTTATTAGTGCTACTCCCAGCGGAGATTTGGCTTTGGCAAGCCTGTTTGTGGATCCTTTAAAAACTATAGCTTCCTGGAATGGTATGCTGCCTTATATATACACCTTTTCCGGGGTTCAAACTCCCCTTTATACTGCCAACTTAAACCCCGGTAGTGCAGGAAATGGCTTGTGTGCAGCTTTCCGCCATGATACCAATGGAACCTTGGTTATGTTTGGCTTTCCCCTTTACTATATGCAGGCAGAGGGGGTGTGCAGCCTTTTGCAAGAATTGCTGCCTCAGCTAAACCCCGCCTTACCCATTGGTGAGGAACCTCTTCCCCAAAAAGCTGTTAGCCTTTCCTGTAACCCAAATCCCTTTAACCCCAGCACTACTATTAGCTACTATCTGCCAGTTTCCGGGGAAACCACGCTGAGCTTGTATAATTTGAAGGGACAGAGAGTTCGGGATTTGGCTTCCGGGATAAAAGCCAACGGTAACCACACAATTGTTTTTGACGGTATGGATATCCAACACCGCAGCCTGGCTTCGGGAGTATATCTTCTTCATCTCAAACACCCGCAGGGCAATCTAAGGCAAAAAATAACCCTGCTGAAATAAAAAACCTCCTTACCCCCTTGATTTAAGGAATAAATACGGAATCATTAAGGATGAAGTCCTTGTTTATTCCTTAATGATTCCGTAATTCAAGCAAGAGCGAAGCTTTGGGGGAAAAGCAAATTAAACGTCAGGAATACAGTGCAGAAAAGGGGGTTATCACCCGTAATGACAATTGAGACAAGATTTTAACACATCGCCTTTGCGGGTACGATGTGCGGTGCGAATTTCCCGCATAGCGGCACATTGCCACACCTCAATTAGCGGATCACGGCAGATATCGCCGATGAAAAGCTGTTTTTTCTGTTCTATTGTGCAGCCTTTGGCAGGGCACAGAGGGATGCGTCCATCCGGTCTTAGCTGTAAATCTCTGAACGGAACAGTGCAAACAGGCGTGGTATTCTCTGCCACAGAGCGTTGCATAAACACATCATCGGAATAATCGCTTTCCGGATGTTTGGTAACCCATTGCGGAAGAACACAATCGCAATAATTACACAGGAACATTGTTTCGGCTTTTTCCAAATGCCGGGTAGATGGACGTAACATAAGCCTGATTTTTATTATTGCCTTACTTTTAAGGCTGTCTCTGGTTTTACGTAAGAAAGCTAAATTGGTAATTAAGCGGGTATAACTGGCGTTTTTGCGTGATTTTTCGAACATTTCTGCCCCGCCTGCATCCACGGAAATCTCTATTAAATCTACCCCTGTCCGCAGCAGTAATTCTCCAAATTCCGGATTTTTCCACTGGCAATTGGTAACGATGGAGAGAAATTTGGTGCGACATGCAAGTTCCTGCATGATAGAGGCAAATTTGGGATGCAAGGTTGGTTCGCCGCCTCCAATCCTGATTCTGTTTATGGCAGATTTTTCCACTTGTTGCAACAGACAGGATACAATCTCGTCGTTCATCATGGTTCGGGGATTAGGAAACAGGGGATTGTTGCAATAAACGCATTCCAGATCGCAGGCATCGGTGATATCCACAGAAAGAAGAGGTGGTTTTGCTGCATCTGGCATTCTGAAGGGATATTTCAGCACTAAAAGTTCCGAAGGTGGAATACCCTTTTTTAATACTTGTGCATTCAAAAACAGATAGTAGCGCAAATGCAGGGCTATCCATTGCATTTGTTGTAAATGCCCGATGAAAGGCTTAAAATATGCTGGTTTCAGGCTCATTATAGCTCCTTTTGGTGCCTGTCCTGCCGGAGCAGAATATGTATAAATATCAGATATTTAGATAATCAACCTAATGTGTATTCCCTACAGGGCTAAGGCTGTTTCCAGATTAAAACTTCACTCAATCGTAATAACAGCCGCCCTCGGTTGTCTGCACACGAGGCGTGTGCTGTTACGATAACGTAGTATCTTTCAGGTAACTGTAAAGGGCTTTCTGTTTAACAATACAAATTATGGCGTTACTTTAGCAGAATCAGTTTATAGGGTTTGGTGTTTGTGTCCTTCAGCCGTAAAAAGTAGATACCGCTACCCAAACCAGATGCTGGCGTAAAAGAAACAAGGTTACTGCCGCGTTTTAGCGAGTTTAATTCCAATTGCTGCACCTTCTGTCCTTTCACGTTATAAAGCTCCACAGTGGTGCTTAAATTGGCTTTATCGCTAAAGATATCTATCTCTCCCCTAAAGCTTAGGGGATTGGGATAGCAGGATGAAATCCTTAAGGGTGCTGCTATAGCCAAAGGGTCTTCATTTGCAACGCCGTTGTTCTTTATGGACACATACTTAGAGGTGTTTGCACCCAAATTCACCCGGACATAGCACACGTTTTTACTACCGCTGCGATCCACCTGTTCCAAAACTCCATTGGTAACTTCATAGCCGGTATTGCCTGCAGGCATAAGGAATTTTAGCAGGGTGTTTTCGAAGCTTAAGCCTTGGTTATTAGTAACTATAGCCATCACGCTATCGGCCACTCCTGTGTTTGATGGCAGGTAATAGGTGTAAATATTGGTTCCGCTTGTTCCTGCATAAACAGAATTATAGGGCGTGATGGTGTTGTTATTTATTCTTATAACCCGGTAAGCGCGGTTTCCATCGCAGGTACTGCGGGTGGAAAGACTATAGGGTGGAGAGCTTGTGGAGCCGCTGTTATAATGCACATGACCCCATAAGGATAGATCGATATCTAATGCACCAAGATTTAGCTCTTCCTGAAAATCATAATGGTGAAACAGCACTTTGTTGTAGCCAGGAAACAGGCTTACCGTGTCAGAAAGCCACAACATCTGCTGATCGGTAAAACTTTCGTAGCCATATATGTTGGGACGCCAGGCATCATAATTATCATAAGCTTCCAAGCCAACAAATACGGTGTTGTTATAGGTAAAAGAATAATCCTGAGTGTGCCAATTCCAGTTCACATTGGTATTATTAAGCCAACTCCAGCCAAAATAACGCCACCAACTTCTTCGGGAACTTCCCTGGGATGGAGGTGTGGATGTCCAGCCACCAATATCATGATTTCCGGCTGTAATATACACGGGGACTTGCAGTTCGGAAATAACATTTTGCACCCATCCATACCAGTATTGATTACTGAAGCCTTCCATCTCACCTTCGTTAATTAGATCACCTGTAATCAGCACAAATTCTGGACGGATAAGATTGATATCATCCATCACCATCCTAAAGTCTATCACAGAAGTGGAATCGGCATCATAGCCAGCATCAGGATAATAAATTCTGGTGGGCATGTGAAGATCTGTGATGTGCACAAAATAGTAGTTTTGCTTGCGTGAAGGAACCACACTAACAGCGTTTTGGCTTACATCATGAATACCACCAGCGGCATTTACTTCCAGATCGTATAATTCGAATACCGGAACTTGCGGGATTGTGGTTTGCAGAATCCATCTATCAGGCGTATTTACCCAGGTGGAAGAGGTGATGGGTAAATTTATACGCTTGTTACCATGAACCAGATAAGCACTAAAACCTGTGGTATTTGCAGGTGCAAGACAGGTGACAGGCATACTTTCACCCGGAATATGGATTGCCGGCACATTCAATATTGGTAGCTGAATCACCGTAAGGGTATCTCCCGGTGCATTGTAGGCTGAACTATATGCATTAAATGCAAACAACAGCATAATCGGGAATAGTGCGGATCTCAATAGTTTATTCATCGAATTTCTCATGTTGGTTAAAGCTGGTTTAATATGGCTTTTACAGAATTGACGGGGATGGCAAAACCAATACCAATATTACCGCCATTTTCAGAGAAGATAAAGGTATTTATACCTATCACTTCACCGTTAACATTTACAAGGGGACCTCCGCTGTTTCCGGGGTTTACAGCAGCGTCGGTTTGAATCATAGCTTTATAATCGTGTTTATCTTCACGTGGGGCAAAAGAGCGGTTCAAGGCAGAAATTACCCCTACTGAAACACTGGGTTTGGAATCGTTCATCAAAAAACCATAGGGATTACCCAAGGCTATACTCCATTCACCAATTATAAGGTCTTGGGAATCTCCCAGCTTGGCTTCCGGCAGATTGTTGCCCTGGATTTTCAGCTTGGCGATATCGTGAATATGATCAATACCGGCAATTTGGGCATCGAACTCACGTTTATCCGGCAGAACCACCTTAATCTGTGTGGCTCCGCTAACCACATGAGCGTTAGTAATAATATAACCGGTTTTATCGTAAATAACACCACTTCCTATGGATTGAACCTGACGACGCATGGGAGTGGACTCAAAAAAATCGAAAAAACCAAAGCCAAAAGGAGTGCGTGCTCTAACAATTTCTGTTTTTATCACGTTTATGCTAACCACAGCAGGCTCTACAATGCTAACCGCATTGGTTATGGCATTCTCTCTGGAAGTGCTTACGGATTTGTTTACTGTGGATTTATTGGTGCTGAACATGCCGGGAAAACTTGCCTGATTGCCGTTAAAATGGTTTATTAAAGCAAGCGTGATACCTGCATTAAGCAGAATTATGGCAATAATGCCAAAACATCCGATTCTCATGCCTTCGCCTTGATTATACAAATTTCTTAATGGCAAATTCGATGGTTGAAGTACTAACCGTGGTTTCGAAACAAGGACCATTGGGACGTTCGTTCAAAACCGCATAAACAGGATAACGCCAGCTATCGCGCACACCTTCGGTAAGATCTCGGTGGCATGCTACTGCCACAATTACATCAGGTTTGCTATCCAGAATCAATTTACGAGCCAAAGAGCCACCACTTGCAACAGCAGCATGCACATTGTATTTGTTCATAATCCCTTTTACTTTGGCAACATCGCAGGCACCACATTCTTTACACTCTATAATATCGTTGGTAATGCGGATTTTGCATTCAGATTTCTGCAGGCAATGTGGTAATAGCAGCAGGATATTTTTGCTGTGCATATCCTGAAAATTGCTGAGGACAATCTCGTTATTAAAATTCAAAAAGGATTCCATAATGGTGGTTTTCTGCTGCAAAAACACCTTACTAAGCCACTTTGCCAGATAAAAATACACATTAAACAGCATCCAGGTGCAATAAAGCCGTAATCCTTTTGGCTTTATTTTCTGGTGCGTACTCATTAAAATTAATATCCAACTGCTTATAAGTACTGTTAGCACAATAAATAGCAAGGTAAAGACTATTGTTTCCATGGGTGATAAACCCAAACGATGATAGTTCCCCAAAGCCATACCAAAGAATATCGCCAATAAAATGATTAGCGACAGGCTTACATACATGGGAAATTTTATAACGGCAAGATAGTGTTTTCTCATAATATTACATCCATAGTTTTTCTCCGGAAGATACACGGGCACCATTGGTGTAAGAACCGGCATCCATAATCTTTTTGCCGGCTGCCTGAACTTTGGTTACCAGCAATTGGTAATCCGAACAGTTTACGGTAAATCCTAAGTTTTTTACAATCCGGGCAATAGTTCCAACTGCTCCTTCCGGCTTATCATCGGTCAATTCTGCTGTAAGAATCTTTAGTTTCATATTTCTAAAATAAACCCAAGCCCCCGGGTCACAGGAAAAGGCACGAATTTTGTTATAAACAGCTTCAGCAGGATTATGCCAGGAGATGTTGCATAAAGAGCTATCTATTTTGGGACACCAGGTGGCTTTTTCGTGATCCTGTGGGGATTCAGGAAATCTGGTTTGGGATATGCTACCATTTTGGCTAAAATTGCTGTTTAGCAAATCTAATAGCATTCCGGCAGCCTGATCTGCCAATCTGATGTGTAAACAGCTATAGTTTTCTCCTGCAAGGATGGGAAGTTCTGCCTGAGCAATAATTGGTCCCGCATCCAAAGCAGCTATCAAACGATAAATGCTGGTGCCTGTAACCTTTTCACCATTAAGCAAAGCACTGTTTATCGGGCTGGCACCTCTGTATTTAGGTAATAGGGATGGATGCAGATTAATTGCTCCACCAGGAGCTGCAAATCGCAGTTTTTTTCCTATCATACCGCCATAGGAAGCAGTAATAATTATATCCGGAGCCAAATCCATAATTGCAGCAATGCTTTCGGGGCTATTGATATCCTGGGGAGTAAGCAGCGGTAAACCATTTAGTATAGCGTGCAAAGAAATAGGAGTGGCAAGTTCACGTAGGTTTCTTCCGGCAGGTTTATTGGGTTGGCTGATTACAAGAATGGGTTTTAGGTTATTCCTGCACATCAATTGCAAAGCCGGTAAGCCATATTCTGAAGAACCTATGAACACGCTGCGGATCATTCGAGAAAACCTTCCAGAATGTTTTCACCATTAACAGCTAAAGACGATAATTCCTTCAATCTACGCATTACCTTTAGTTTAGATAAGGTAGAGATTCTATCTGTGAACACAATGCCTTCCAGATGATCGTACTCGTGCTGAATAACCACAGCCGGAAAGCCTTCCACTGTGTCTGTATGTCTTTCGCCTTTTACATCGGTGTAACTATAGGTTATGCGGGCTGCACGATGCACCTTGGCATAAACTCCGGGTAAACTGATACAGCCTTCTTCGCCTTCAATTTCACCTTCGCGGCTTTCGATAATGGGATTAATCATAACAATGGGATCTGGCTCTGCATCTTCATGGCTCCAATAGGGATCGATTACAAATACTCTGAAGGTGGAGCCAACCTGATTTGCAGCCAAACCTACTCCATCACGTTCGTACATGGTGTAAATAAGATCGGGAATAAAGCTCTGCAAAGCAGGATTTAGAGGATCAACTTCCGGAAGCTTGGTTCGCAGAATGTTATCCCCATACAAGCGAGCTGGTAAAAGCTGGGGATTCTTGTTCATTTTGTTACAGAACCATCCGTTGCGTTTAGTATGGAAACTATTGCGCTTCTCTGAAAATCTACTCTAATCTTGTTAGTATCATCAATTTCCACAACCACAATGCCTTTATCCGGTTTTAACGAGACCACGCGTCCATAAATACCAGAGGCAGTTAAAACTTTGTCATTCACTTGCAGGGAATCCAGCATAGTTTGAAGTTCTTTCTGACGTTTTTGTTGGGGACGTATCATCAGGAAATAGATGATGGCAAACATGCCTAACATCAATAACATTGTGCTTCCACCAAAACCACCTTGTTTGGCAGCTCCGGCAACTGGGGCAGTGGCTTGTAACAGTATATAATACATATTTTCTCCTATAATCCAAAGAAACCTGGATATATTTTTATTAGTATCTGGGTAAGGATATTGGCAAAGACGCCTGCAAGAACATCATCTATCACCACTCCCCACCCACGTGGTATATTTTGTGATTTGCCAATGGGATATGGCTTGGCAATATCGAAAACTCTAAAGAACACAAAGGCGTAAACACCAATCAGCCAATTATGGGGTAAAAACATCACTGCTACAAAATAACCACACACTTCGTCTATTACAATATGCGGGCTATCGTGTCCCAGATATTTCTCTGCTTTACCGGAAAAGTAAACCGACACTAAACATAATACAATAAGCAAAGGAATGCTTAAAAGCAAGGTTTTACCCATAAAAAGAGCCGCAGGAAGCATTAAATACAATCCTAAAGCTGCAAGGCTTCCCCAGGTTCCCGGCATTTTGGGTAGAAATCCTATCCCAAAAAACGTGGCTATGAAGGTATTAAGTTCGGGTAGTTTAAATTTCATCAAAGGCTTAGCTGAACGTATGATTCACGTTTAAGGTTAGACATCCACAGTTGATAAGCTTCGGCTTGTTTTTTGTTAAACATCAGTTGATGCAATTGTTCTTTCACTTCGTCGTAAGTATAAATACGAGAGGGCATTTCCATGGTGCGAATGAACAAATAAAACAAACCTTCGTTCTCTAACACAGGGGAGATTTGTCCCACCGGGGTTTGCATAATCTGGGTGGCAAACAGTTCCGGAAAATCCTGTTGAGAGTATTCGCCAATTATTCCACCATCCTGGCTGCTTTCGGTATCCTGCGAAAATTCTGCTGCCAAAGCTGCAAAGCTTTCTCCTGCCATGAACCTGGAACGAACAGATTCCATAATTGCTCTTTCGGAAGTAGTGTCTGCTTCAGAGGCAGATACAGTTTTAAGGATGTGACGGGCACGTATTTCATCACCTTTATTCTCTTCCAATTGAATAATATGATAGCCAAATTGAGTTTCAACAATACCACTGTATTCGCCTACTCTTAAAGCGAAAGCTGCATCTTCGAATGGCTTTACCATCATGCCTTTTTTAAAGAAACCCAAGTCTCCACCGGCTTCTTTACTGGGGCAATCACTTTCTGTTTTGGCAAGATCTGCAAAGTTTTCGCCATTTTTAAGCCTGCGCATAATTGCTTCTATCTCTGCCTTTTTTTGTGATTTTGTAGAGCCACCGGCTTTCACTTCCCGCAATACCATTCCCAAAGACCAGGATACTGGTTTCACTGCCAAAGTATCTTTGGTGGCGGTATAAAAAGAGACCATCTCGGCTTCGGTGATATTGATATTAGAGGAAATCAGCTTTTGCACAAGTTGTTCGGTTAATGCACTTTCGGTAAGCATATCAGTGTAATATTTCAGCAGGTCGGATTCTGTCAATTTGCTTTTACGCAAATCCACAATAAAAGCCTGTTCTGTGGGATAGCGGGATTTAATCTGTTTCAGATAGCGTTCTGCCATAGTTTTAACCTTAGCTTCGTCTATCTTGATGTTCATATCTTTCGCTTTCTGAATCATCAAACGTTGTTCCACCATTTCGTTCAGAACATCCAGAGGGTTTGTATCCGGAGTTAACATCTTAGCACTTTGCATTTGTGCCAGTTGTTTTTGCAAATCCGAAAGCAGGATTATGTCTGTTCCCACTTTGGCTACAATTTTATCCACAACCTCTGCATTTAGGGTAAACCCTGCTATAAGTAACAGCAAGGCAAGAACTAATCTCTTCATTGTTAAATCCTTTTTCCTAATAATAATATATCTTTTCAGTGCGGGATTTGGTTTCCCGCAAGAGATCCTGATAAACCTGATCTTGTTTTTCCAGAATAATCTTACGCTTAATATCCGCTCTGTAATCTTCAAAATTGGCTTCCATAGTGGTTACTCTGCTACTCTCTATGCGAAAAACGAACCAAAGCTGATCTTTATTTACAATCCCAGTTTCATTTTCTTTTAGATTTCGGGCTGCCAGCCAAAAAGTGGAATCACCTGTGGCAGCAGAAACAAAGCCCATCATACCAGCTTTATATTTTAATTCTTCAGTGGAATAGCGATTAACTGCCTCGTTAAAACTCATTCCTCTGGATAGCTGCGCAAGCACATTTTCGGCACTGATTTTGTCACTTAAAGCTATACGCTGAATATTGTATTCCACTGCATTTTTTTGAAACTCTCCCTGATGCAGACGGAAATAATTGAACATCTGATCTTCCGATACTTGTATTTCTGCCAGACGTTTGGAGATAAGGGTATTTGCCTTCACTTTTTTGGCTGCGTAAAAAATCTTCTGCTGAACAGCTCTATCCTTGTGTAAACCCTGTTCATCAGCATATTGAGCCAAAACTGTAAGATTAACCCAGTCCTCTATGAATTTTTTGCGTTGTTCAGGGCTAAGGTTATCCCAATCGCCCACTCCGAAGGTTGATTTAAAATCTTCCAGATACAGAATTTCTTCGTTCACCTGTGCCAGGCTGATTCCCTTTTCTTGCTTTTTCTTACACGCAGAAAAGCCAACCAGCAGCACCATAAGCATAAAGATGCTTACAGCGGAGGTAAATTTTGTGTGTTGGTAAATTCTTATTGAACTCATTGCTTAAGGTAAGGAGGTGTGTAAGTCACTTTAATAAGAGGTTTTTTGGCAGCAGGAGTGGCAGCAAAGCTATCGTAGAATTCCACGTAACCAAAATTCTGCCTTTCTTGCAGCGATTGCAGCATTATCCCCTTGGGTATTCTATCTCCAGAGGTATATGCTTGAATTATGGGAGTAATATCAATTTCCAGGCTGTCATCTTTCACAGTTCCGTTATTGGTCATAGTGTATAGTAACACCTCATAATCTGCTTTTACAAGAGAGGTGATACCTTCCACACCATCACGGGTAACGTTATAAGGGAAAACGCTATAACTTGTGGTTCCAGTGTAATAGGGATTATCTTTCACATGCAGCACAAGAGTTGCTTTATTTATGGTTACTTGCTTAAGTTCCGAAGCTGTTAAGGGATTGCCCTCGCTATTGGTAAACATACTGTTATTGGGCAGCAGCTTAACAAACATCCTGGTGGGGCTGAGATTATTCAGGATCCAGGCAGAGGATTCCACAGCAGGAGGAGCTACAAGAAGATAACTATCTTTGGCTGCTTCGGCACTATAGGCTGTAAAACTTGTGGCATCCTGAGCCTTATATTTGAAAGACAACACTGCTCCATTCACAGTTTCGGCAGAGGCAAGCTCTACCCATCCCTGGTTTTCTGCTTTTATGGCAATATTCCAGCCGGTGCTATCTGCACCTGTTTCATAATCGAACAATGAACTGAAGGGCAGATTAATCTTCACATCTTCACCTGTTACATTCAGCGTAGAGGGTATTTCGTAAGTGGCAAAGGGAATGGTGCTGATATCACTTTCGGTAATTGTGCTCAAGGAATCTGTCCAAGTTCTCATTATTTTGTGCAAGGTAATTCTAAGCGGATCGCGGGGAACTTCGGAACGTTTCATCATTTTGATATTGATAAAACAGCTATCCAAAACATCAAAGGCAGTTCTGCGAGGCAGCGATGTGAAACGCATATAGCTAATAGCCGAGGCATTGGCTATACTTCCTATCAGGATTTTGGTTTCGCTTCCGGTTATTGCCCTTAGGGTATCTGCCGGAAAGCTGAATCCATTTATCACTGCTGTGCTGTCCATGAATGTTGTGGCATTTACATCGCTAAAATTGTTACCTGTCAAATTGTCTTTTTTGGTGCATGCACTAAGCAAAATAATGCTAAACAATAGGACAGCAACCCAGGGTGTAAATTTCTTGTTAGTATCCATAATAATAATCCTATTAAAGAGAGATTTTGTTATTCAGTATTAGGAGTAGGCTCTGTGGATAAGGGGATAATTGGTCAAGTGTTTTCTTTAAACCTTGCATACAGAGCACTTGAAAGCTTGCTTGTTGTGTGGATAACCTGTGCATAAACTTACCTGTTTTAGTTAGTTTATGCACAGCGATTTTCGATAAAGCACTTATACACAAGTTATTCACGCTTATCCACGCGATGCTGTCTACTAATGTGGATAACTTTTTATTTAGGTGATTTAGGGGACGGGGATAAATACGTACATCATTACTGCGTGGGCAGAAATCCAGCATCGAAAAAACTGGAAAGCGGTTTTCTGCAAACACCTCAATAAACGCATTTTTACCCATCAAATTTTTCATTATCAGTTCCTGATGTTCTTAATTAATAGTTCCAGTTTAGAGCGAAAATCTGCATCGTTGCGGAATTGGTTTTCAATCATTTTTTTGGCATGCAGCACAGTGGTGTGGTCTTTACGGTTAAAGTATTCCGCTATTTCTTTCAAGGAGAGCTGCGGAATAAGGTAATTTGCCAAATACATTGCCACCTGCCTTGGAAAAGCCACATTCTGCTTACGGGTTTTTTCCATCATCTGCATAGGAGTAAGCTCATAACTGCTGCAAACTTGTCTGGTAATGGCATCCAGGGAGATGTTTTTTAGTTTTTCCGAGATCATATCCGAAAGGATTTCTGCTACAGTGCTTACGTCAATTTCTTCGGGATTTAGCTTGTTATAAGAAGAAAAAGCCAGTATTCTGATTAGTGAGCCTTCCAAAGCGCGAACGCTACTGGTGATGCTATCGGCGATAAAATTGAAAACATCGTCGTGAAGCACAATATTTTCGGGTTCTGCTTTTTTGCGTAAAATTGCAACTCTGGTTTCAAAATCTGGATTCTTAAGATCGCATAATAAGCCGCTTTCAAAGCGTGTTACCAGCCTTTTTTCCAAGTCCGGAATATCCTTGGGGGGTCTATCGGAAGTTAAGACGATC
>JAQVMI010000241.1 GCA_028703735.1 Candidatus Cloacimonadota bacterium
CAATAGTACAGACTGCCACTATAATCCACCGGAATATCTGTATCTGTAAAGCTATAATGCTGTTCCAAGGAAGTATTTGTTGCCGGAATTAGCGGAGATATCAGCATGGAGGTATTCAGTTGGTTCATCGTATTGCGATAAATCTTATAGCCTATGAGGTTAGTTTCGTATTGGGTAATCCACTGTATCATAGCCTCGTTATCTTCTGTTAGCGTAACGGTAAAGGAACTTAGTTCCAAGGGAGGAATCGTTAAATTTACCCGAACGAAAGTAGAGTACGGGCTGTATCCACTGCCAAAGAATGCTCTTACTCTATAGTAAACCACATCCTCATCCGGCACTTCAATATTAGTCGTTGAAACGTATCCGGTATCTTGATTCTGATAAATAAAGGTGGAAAACAAAGAATCTGCGCTTACATCTATCTGGTAGTTTATCGCATTCACTGCATGCAGCCAGTTAGCGGCAAAGTGTCCTTCACTAAGCAGGATTCCGTTTTGAGCCTGGGGAACCCACATGGATGTAATGTATTCAGGATGATCAATAAAGGGATTGCGATTTCCCTGCCGTTCCTGAATTCTATCGTTTCTGCGGCGTTCCCAGCTATCGGGAGGATCATCATAATGCCATTGCAGCAGTGTGGAAAGCTTTCCATAATAGCTTCCTGCAGTGGGAGTGCTATCCAACATCTCCAAATTGTAGCCGGTATCTGTCCCTTCATAACGCACAGCCATGTAAAAAAGCATCCGTGCCACATCGCCTTTTTCCACGGGTCTTGGCTCCCAACTATCGGGATCTGCAAAACAACCCGTTGTAGCATCATACCCTGTATAGGGAGAGGCATCCACATAAGGATTTCCCCCATTATCAAAATCTTTGTTTCCCTTGGCAGAATTCACCGTTACATCGCAGGGTCGGATATGGTGCAAATCTGTTCCTGCAGGACGATTTGTATCGAAACCACCATGGCTTGAGCTCCAGGTATGTTCGCGGTTCCATTGGGTTACGCCACTGCCATAGAAATTTTTGGGTACGCTCCATCCTGTATAGGTTTCTATCACATTATTGGTATTCAGGCTGTCTTCATCGGTATATTGAAGCTGTTGCCACACAGCAGAATAGGAAAACTGGTTTAGGTGTGAAGTTTGCAGCAGGTTGTGCAGGCTGGCTTTAAGTTCTGCTCCATAGCCACTGATACTATCATAGTAACCAGTTAGCCCGGTATTCAAGGTGGTTGTGGAGGAGGGATTTCCTATGGCAGTATCGCCTAAGTAAACGGAGCTTTGGTCGCTGCCGTTCATTTCGTAGGCACGAAACCAGTAGCTGGTGTTTCTATTCAAACCCGTTACAGTAATAGCATTTACCGGTTCGCCCTCTACAATCTGAGTAGCTCCACAATAAACTACTTGTTCTCCTGCGCCACTGTAAATGGAATTTGGGGTGTATTCCACCCCATCCGTTGGGACTGTAAAACTATTGCCGGTGTTTATTTTTAAGATCCTGCGCGATCCATTTCCGGGTGTCCAGCTTACTTGCACCGAGGTGTTTCCGGGATAAAATTCCAATTGTGTGGTTTGAGTGGTAGGCTGTCCCACACTTATTGTTCGAAAAGTTTGTTGATTACTGAACGCCAGACCGGCAGAATTTAATGCATAAGCCCTTACATAATAATCCGTATCCGCAAGCAAACCTACAATGGTAGCCGAAATTGGGCTAATTCCATTTCCCAAAGTGATATGTGCATCCAAGGTGTCCGGCATGGCATTTGTGCTCCAGCATAAACCTCTTGTACCAATAAACGAAGCACCAGTGGATTCTATTGTAGCATTCAGCAAGGCACTGCCATAGGTTATCTGGCTTGCCTCTGCAAGAGTTAAAACAGCAGTGGCACTATCCACAAAATCTGTAATAAACATATCGTGAACATATACTGCATGGCTGGGATTAGCAAGCCTTATACGTGTGGGGAAGTTCTGCCCAATTCTATAAAAAAACCTTGTGCCGGTGGCAATTATACCGCTAAAGGTAACCACATCTATCCAAGAGCCATTTTCATACTTTTGCAGCTTTATACTGCGTCCGGTAGATCCGGCTGAAATATTGAATTCCACCTCGCCAATGCTGTTGAATTCTGGAAATTCGATAATGGCAGAAGAAGCCTGACACTGTATTCTGCCGGCACTACCTGTTCCACTGGCAGCGGAACCTGGTGATACCAAACAGCTTGTCATGTTTATATCTCCGGCAGGAATTGCTTGCACCCAGCTTCCATAGGATGTATGTGCATCCCAATTCTGGATGTTTTCGTTCACTACCATAGTTGCCGAAAGCGTTACTACAGCCAGCATCATCAGGGCTGTTATCAGGATAAAGCGGATACTTGTGCGCATTGGCTTTTGCATTATCTTGCTCCGTTTAAGAATTTGGCTACATTAATGCTATCAAGAGCAATCCTGTCAAGGTTTTTTGTGCTACTTTTTGTTTGCATAAATAGCCCAGGCAGGATTCTATCTTTCGTAACAGTGTCACTGTTTTGCAGGCAGGAATCCAGCTATGTTTATTCTGGATTTTGAAGAGCATCAATTTCTTTATAAATACAGATGCATTACATATTTCAGCTATAAAGCGCTTACAAGTACGATTAAATAGTGTCATTCAGGTAAGACTATTAGAACTATTGGTTCAGATTCTTTAGCCAATTTTATGGCTATGCCACCTAATATATTGAATGGCATTGTAATAGATTTTTTTTACCTGTTGTATCTGCCGGTTTTAATCCGGCGAAATCTGTGATTTAGGCATCAAAATGTACTACAACCTCCATAAACATCCACAATGTGAAAAAAAACATTGACAAGATATATGGATGTTTACGTGATAGTTTCATTGATATATTGTGAATAAGGAGGATGAGTATAGTGATTGTAACCGAAGACTCATTGTATGAAGCGAAGTTCTGCATTGCTTTAGCAGGCAGCTCTTCTGTTAGGTGCAAAGATAATGAGTTGCATTTTGCATCAACATAATATAAACCGCAACTCTAAAGGAGTTAATGACAATGAAAAAAATTATGTTCTTATGTGGATTGTTTGTGATATTGGCTTTAAGCTCTCTATACGCAGATGGTCCGATGTTCAATCAACCCTACGACACGACAAGTCCCAATTTATATACCAGTACCTACGATTCCACATTCCCGATCGATTATAGGGTAGCGGATAATTTCAACGGGCTTACAAAGCCAATCTCAAAGATCGTTTTTTATGGTTCTCCTATTATCTACGGCGGGGGTGCGTGGACTCCCAGTACCTTCGCAGCAACGGAATCCTTTACAATCAGGTTTTATAACTTCGTAGATTTGGGAACTGAACCGGCTTGGGCTGCCCCAGTAGCATCATACATTGTGACTGCAACAGCAACTTATTTGGAAAATGTAACCTGGGCTGCTTATGGCATTTATAAGTTTGAAGCTAATCTCCCCGCACCATTCGATCTTGCAAGTGGCTGGATATCTGTTCAGCTAAATGAACTAACAAGTTCCGGTGCATGGTACCTCACTGTAGAGAGCGCAACCGGCGATGATGTCTCTTACCAGTATGAAGGTGCGAAAAGCAATTCTGAAACAGCGGGAGTTCATTCTCCAGCTTTAGACAGCCCCAAGGCGGTGCTTGCTTCAGATATGGCATTTGAACTGTATGGAGCTGATGAGAGCATTATTATTGACGGAATCACAGCTCCTCCTGTCGGAGTAACTGTAATCCCTGGTGGAGAAAGTGGCATGCCTGGCACCGATGGTGGTATGGCTGCAGTTGTTTATACTATTACTACTACGGGTGTATGGGATGTGATAGTTCACAGACCGGCAGGCTATCCTTTACCATGGTATGCCTACCTGAATACAGTACCTATGCTGGAATCTGGTCCCATAATGGTCGATACTTTCACATTCAATGATGTGGATTTCGGTCTTGTAAAGGGACCCATAATTGTTACTCTGGATGATGACGAGGATCTAACTCTTCCTGTAACCCTTAGCAGCTTCACAGCAAATTTAACTGCCCAGAACTATGTGAAGCTAACCTGGG
>JAQVMI010000242.1 GCA_028703735.1 Candidatus Cloacimonadota bacterium
AAGATCGAAATTGAACTTATATTCCCCGGCAGATTGATAGGTATCGGTCTTATCAAGGTAAACTCCGGAGGCAGGGATCTGAGACTTGAACTCAATAATAAGTTCCTGAGTTTCCACATATTGGCGCACATTCCTAAATCCCTGAAGATTTGGATTCGCCGGAGTTTGGGCTGTTTGAGCCTGTAATAATCCTAAACACCAAACAATGGTAATTATAAGTATCATATACTTTTTCATCTTACTTCCTCCTTACCCGCTTTTACAATTGTTATTGCAGCCAGGAATCCGCGATATGCAGAAGAATTGCTTACATTGAAGCGGAGAGTATTTTTCCCGGTTTTAACCTTTGCTTTGTCTATTTCTACCTGTGAGCTAAACACTTGGAATGGAGATGCTTCGTAATCCAAAGAAATGTTAGAGGATAATTCCTCTCCATTAAGCATAATGCTAACATTCTCCGGAGCTACGAACTCGATGCTGCCTTGCCTAAATTCTGTATCAATATCGAAATCGACCTCGAAAACTGCAGTAGCTATGGTGTCTGTCTCTGTAAACCATATTGGTTTGGCAGCAGTATCTTTTAAGCCATCAATCTGTTCCATGGTTATTCCGAATGAGGTTGCCAATACAGCATTGGAACTGGTCTCCTCTCCGTTTTCTGCATTCACCTGTATCACTCTCCATTTTGTATCGGACATCAGATTTACAGTTTCTGCGGGAATAGCTTCCGCCAAGCTTCTGCGATCTGTAAATACTTGTAAACTTAAGCAGAGGTTTTGGTTTTGGGAAGATGTATTGGGTATTGTTATTTCAATATTGTTCTGTCCATCTGTCCAGGCACCTTTGGGTAGTAAGAAGGCATATCTGGTAGTGATTGGCTTATTTGCCACCAAAGAATCAGTTGCCACATCACCAGATTTTATCTCTGTGCCATTAAGCCTAATTTCTATATCATAAGGATAGACCAATTGTAATAAAGCGATATCTGGGGCTATCCGGGTGTTTATAGCTCTAAGCAGTTTAAGCTGTTTGTTAGCGGGAATATCGGTGCTTCCAAGCTTTACACCATTGGGTGACGTGATACTCTGAATGGATAGGTTTACATCGGCATCGTCCATTTTTTGAGTCCAGCCGGAACTAAGCTGATACTCCTCAATTTTATAATCAGGTGTCCATTTCAGTTCTTCCAATCTATCAACAGTTTTTTTGGTATAGGCATCAGTGTATCCTGCCAAATGGTATAAATTATACACCTTCATAAGAGTAAGGTATTCCTGATCCAACATGTCACTGCTTTGTTCATGAGCTAATTGAGTTACCAATTCCGGTTGGTCTTTACGAACCTGAACAAGCTCTGTAGCAATTTCAAAATACTTCCTTACCTGTGTTTGAATTGTGTTATAACCTTTTTTGTAAATCTGTGCCATTACATCCAAAGCTCTTAAGCGGCGTGAATTATCCAAAACAAATTCAGTAGCATCGGCACGCTCGAGTATTGTGGTAACTTTTTTTACTTCGGCATTAACGCTGTTTTTAAAGGCAGGTATGCGATTAGTTCCACCAATCAGATTTTTTTGCCATTTTGTATTGGCATTAACATTTATCAAGCTGGCAGGAGATGCTTTTAAGAAATTTCCCTTTTCTATTGCAGCTATCTGAGTGTCGAAATTTCGTAGGAAGGCATTAAACTGCTGTATGTTGTCGTATTCTTGCTTAACCCGGGCAAAGTATTCACCGTTACGTGAAGAGCTGAATCCAGCGTTTTCGAAGGTTAAGCCTTCGCGAACATAAGTAGCTTCCACTCGTTTGTATTCATCTCTTAGTCTGAAGGCTTCTGTGTATTCTAAGTTTTTATAGGCAGTATCAAAATCGCGCATTAGCTTATCCAGCTTTACCTGAGCAATAAACTGGAAGCGATCATTTTTGGTGCTGTCTTTTTTAAAGATATCTTTGGCAACTTGTTCGAAGCTTAAAGTATCGCCATTAGCCAAATGGTCATCGGCTATTACCTGCATATATGGTATCACATTCTTGTGATTCGGGTACAGAGTAATAAAGCGGTTATAAACTTCCAGTTGCTTAGGTTTGTTGCCAGCCTCACCGTAGTTTTTTGCAGCAATTTCCAGGAATAAATCTGGAGTGTCCTCTCCCGTATCAATGGCTTTGTTACGGGCTTCGTCATGCATAACAATATATGCCTCAGCAGCAGCAGTTTTAGCAGCAGGATTCTCTTCCATACGCTGAATAGCAAAAATACGAAGTTTGTAAGCCTGATTGCTTCCCGGATGTTTAGCAATGAATTGACCTTTTAAATCAGCAGCAAGTGCTTTATTATTCATAGCAGTATCTGCTTCTGCAATTTCCCAGGCATTGAAATAATAGGTGTACACTACTTCTACATCGTTACTTGTTCCAGCCAGCTCTAATAGGATATCAATAGCTTTCTGATATTCCTTCGCTTTTACATAAGCCTCATGAGCACCCCACTTTAATCCCTGAATTTTGGCAGGGTTGGTGTTACCCAATTCAGTTGCCAGGCGTAGCCTTTCGGTAGCTTCAAGGTTAAAATCACCAGATTCCTGAGCCAACTCGAAACTACTTTGAATCTCAACATTTATCTCTGAAGTAATGGCTGTGCGCTGATCTGGTGTTTGGGCAAAGGTAAGAGCATTGCGATAATATTTTTCAGCATCAGCATGCTTTTTGTCGGCTCGGGACATTATTGCCAATCGTCCATAAACGTCGAACTTAGTGCGATTATCCATTATTGGTTCTTGTTCCAGGGCTTTCAGATATAAGGAAGCTGAATCTGCAAATTTCTCCCTGGTGTATTGTAAATCAGCCAGGTTCAGTAGGATTATATTTGCATCTTTCTTGTTTTGCTCAGCAGAGTATTTTTCGCTAAGTAAAACACCTACAAAACGCATCATGTTAGAGCTATATAAAGCATAAAGCGCATCAAGATCGGCAGGGAGTCCAGCTTCAGCTACATAATCTGGCTGGGCATATTTTTCGTTTAGCTGTGTCCATAATTCTTGGCTGTAAGTGCTGGAAAGCCCTTCATACAGAAAGAAATCTTCATCTTCGGGATATTTGGCATTGAAGCTATGCAAATTTTCAATAGCTCTTACATAGTGAATGGGCAATTTGGAGCTTTCAGCCAGCATCGTTCCAAGCACCAAAATGTCCTTTTCTGTACTGAAACTCCAGCTTGCAAAAGTATCTCCATGTATCTCGGGGAAGGCAGCAAAATTTGCCATATGCTGTTTCAAGCTATCCAAAGCAGCGTCATTGCGATTAGCGATAAAATCGTTCTTAAGCCTTTCTCCGCGCTTTTCATAAGCTTTCTTGATAACCGAAAGCTGTGAGGCTAAATCACTATCCTTATTGGTGCGATACCACTCTGAATCCTTTCCATAATCTGCAATAATCTTTAGATATAAATCCTGGTTAGCTTGTAAAACATCTTGCCCATCACGCAGGTTACGAGGATCGCGGGCATAAATATAGAGGATGGAATCCACTAAGCTGGGATTCTGAATAGCAAGAGGAGCCATGTTTATCTTTAGCCAGATATAGTCCACGGCTTGCATTGAAGAATCCAGATTGAATTTCTTTTCTGCTGCTTTATCCACTACCCGGCTAATAATCTCTTTGTTGCTGAAATTGCCAAAAACACTTTGTAACTCTGCTACTCCCTTGGATTGGGAAGAGATATCTGTTCCATCCAAGGCTATCAGGCAGTAAGCAATGTTATCCACAGCATCATCACGATAATCTTGAATAAGCACAGGATCGGTTATCTGATTATTTTCTATGGCGTTCAGCAGGGTAAGGAAATCACTCATGGCAAGCTTCAGGTCTTCTTCTTCCATCGAGTTTAAGCGTACCCAGCCTCTCTGATAAACGGCATCATATTTGTATTTGCTTCCCGGTTTCTCCACCAGTTCATCAAAACACTTCACTGCATTAGCATAATAGAGGGGAGGATTATCAGCATCGGTAGCCAGATAATAGTTTAATACACCTATCCGGTATAACGATTCGTCATAAAACTTTGAATCCTTGTAATTATCTACAATG
>JAQVMI010000243.1 GCA_028703735.1 Candidatus Cloacimonadota bacterium
GTAATCTTGTACTTAATCATAATCACCTCACTTTGTGAGACAACTATTTCTACCCCTTACGTCTTGTCAAGCTTGACATGACACTAGCTGTAACAGCTGCATTTCTTGATGCATATTGTTATCAAGCCCGTATTATCAATTTTAGCTTAGGTGTGGCCGAATCAGATATGACTGCAGAGGGTTTCGAAGACATGAACACGCTCCATGAACTGATAGTTACCATGTGTAATGATTCACTCAACTTGGGTGTACATCCTCTGGTAGTGGTCGCTGCTGGTAACAACGAGAGCGAAGAAGCATTCTATCCTGCATGCTTCGAGGAAGTCCTAGCCGTTGGAGCTACTGACATACATGATAAACGAGGGCTATGGGATGGCGGTGGTTCTACGCTGCATGCTACTTTAGATATTGTTGCTCCAGGTTGTCAGAATCGTGGTAGTGAAGCGGAAGACCAGATCGGGATTTACTCAACATTCCCTTTGGATGATTATTTTAGTATGCATCAGACTTATAACTCTATTTATGATGACGTCAGTGGTACATCTCTTGCAGCTCCTCATGTATCAGCCGTAGCTGCTTTAGTTTTAGCGCAACCACAGTTTCAGAATATAACTCTTCAACAGCTCAGAGGGAGATTAATAGGCACTTCTGATTATATTTATGATAAAAATCAAGCTCATCTAGGGTTAATGGGTTCCGGAAGACTAAATGCCTACAAGGCATTGACTGAACCGGAGAAGCCAAATTTAGTATTAAACGGTATCAACGTCAATGGTTTACCTTCGGACGTTATAGGTATAGGGGCACCCCAGAGGGTGACATTCAATCTAAAGAACTGGTGGGTTAATGCGACAAATGTGTGGGGATTGCTAACAACTGATGATCCCGGCGTTACAATCAGTTATGGAACCTTAGGCAGGATTAACTGGGGGAATATACAAAGCGAAGCAACAAGTATAAATGATCCATACATATCAATTACTGCATCAGGATACAACAGAATTGCAACTTTCTATTTAACTGTCAATTCTGATTATGATGATCCTAAAGTCATGTCTTTTCAAATGAAACTCCAATCATCAATATCCGAGGATTACTTCTGTGTTATCCCTCCTTTAGGTGGTGGCTTAGAAGGAAGCTATCTCAATAAGAACTTCACCGTCAAAGACATCAACAATGATGGTTTCGATGAGATATTCATTACAAGCAGAAATGGATATCTATTTATTATTCATCAGAATGGATTGTATGTCAGACAACAGCTTAGTATGGGTACGACCTGCACGCCAGCAGTAGGGGATATCAATTCAGATGGTGTGTTTGATATTGTAGTGGGGAACAACAATGGTCAGGTTTTAGTTTACAATGGAGTCAATCCGTATAACTTACTGCATAATATCGACGTCGTCTCCACTGGAAACAAGCCATTGATAACTTTCATTACTCTAGAAGATATGAATAACGATGGTCAATTAGATATTGTGGTGACTCAAAGACTTATGGCAGTCTATCCGTTGACACGTACATATTCTATCAGCCCTGATTCACTGCACCAAATCCGCGCTGCAGCGGGACTGGTTGCCCTTTATGATCTGTCAATAACTCTATGCACAATCTCCCAGAAATAGTGTATCATTTTTGTTACACTAGTGATAGAGTGCTTTATTGATCTATAGAAATCTACGGCCCTTGTTCGGGTAGATTCTCGATCTTGGAGATTACTGTACAGAACCTTCACGGGCTTTTTCCGTACTCATTTCGTCTCCGTACACCCCATCCTCCCCATAGGTCTAAAGCATATCACCAGCAAATCAAGTCGAAATCACCTCGAACCACGTTCGACTTGATCTGCTCTTGATCTCCACTTGATATGCTGTTGATCATAGTAATGGATAGAGCAGTAAGCAGATATGCAGATGGATACCTCGCACCAATAAAAAACTCCCCCGGCAGTATCCGGAGGAGTATGACTATCAAGAGATTAGAATCTAAAGCTATGAAGTGCTGTTATTCCTTGTCATCCAGGAAGCGGTAGATCAGGCCTCCACCTATTGCGCCTATAATGGGAGCCGCCCAAAATATCCAGAGCTGAGAAATTGCCCAGCCGCCCACGAAGACTGCGACGCCTGTGCTACGCGCAGGATTGACAGAGGTATTGGTGACCGGAATACTGATCAGGTGGATCAGGGTAAGGGCGAGACCGATCGCGATCGGTGCGAAACCGGCGGGAGCTTTCTTTGAAGTAGCACCCATAATAATCATCAGAAACATACCGGTCATCATGACTTCGCAGAGGATACCGGGGATCACGCGGAAGTGACCCGGGGAGTGGGAGCCGACTCCATTAGCGGCGAAACCATCCGCCACATTAAAGCCTGCTGCTCCGTTGGCGATTATGAAAAGCACTCCTCCTGCCACTATTCCGCCCACAACCTGCGCCACAATGTAGGGGAGCAGGTCTTTGGCAGGGAATCTGCCGCCTGCCCACAAGCCCAGCGAGACCGCCGGATTGAGGTGACAGCCGGAAATATGCCCAATCGCATAAGCCATCGTAAGGACTGTAAGACCAAAGGCAAGGGACACACCCAACAGACCAATTCCGATATTGGGGAAGTTCGCAGCCAATACAGCGCTGCCACAACCGCCCAAAACCAACCAAAAAGTACCAAAAGTTTCCGCAATCATACGCTTTGCCAAGCTCGGCATAAGTAACTCCTTTTCTTAAGGTTACGGTTTTCTCTGCCACCCTGTATAAAAGGCATCCGGTGGCAATTTAAAGCACGAGTGATCTCTAACACGCAGGCTAAAAAAGGTCAAGGAATATTCTTCATTCTGGTTATCTTGGATTTCTATCAATTCGGGGAAATGCGAATACTGAACTCAAGATGTGGCTTTGTAGAGCAGGCAGGAATCTGTTAGATATCAGCGGGAACAGGATCTGTCGGGGTGGTAGTGACTGCCTCTTCTATCTTTTCCTTCTTGTGTTCGTCCAGTTTCTTTAGCACAAAGCTGCGCATAATATCCACCGCAATCATATCGATGTATTGATTCTCCACGAGGACGGTAAGTGTATCCTTGGGAAATATTTCCATCGAGCCGGTGGGCGTCATAATCTGATCTCCCCGGCGCACAAAGGTGATCAGAGTCCCCTTGGGCAGCTTCATCTCGGAGATGCGGATGGAGCCGTGGTAGTATTCCTCGTCGATATAGACTTCCACTATTTCGTAATTGGTATCCTGTACGGAGACCAGCTCCAAGACCCGCGAAGAGCTGTTGTTGCTTTTGGATAGGAGCTTCAGTTTCTTTGCCAAAGGGATCAGGGATGTGCCCTGGACGATCATCGAGAGAGTCACAACGAAGAAGACGATGTTAAAGATCTCGTGCTCTGGATCCAGCCCCATTGCGGCAGGATAGGTTGCCAGCACAATTGGGACAGCTCCGCGGATGCCTACGGCGGAAAGGAAGCTCTGTTCCTTGAAACTCAGCTTGCAGATTGAGGTGATAAAGAAGACCGTGATTGGGCGTGATAGCAGGCTTAGGATGAGGAAGATGATCACCCCTTTGTCCCAGATCAGGTAAAACTTTCCGGGGAAGACCAGCAGCCCCAGCAGTATGAAGAGGCCAACGTTTGTAATGAAGGAAAGTGTGTTGTTAAAGGAAAGCAGTCCCTTTTTGTAGGGGATGTTCTTGTTGCCCATCACAAATCCGGCAAAGAAAGCGGATAACATCCCGCTGGCACCCAGGATATTGGCAATGCTATAGCTAAGCATAACAATTGCAATCAGATAAACGAAGAAGAACTCCGGCTCGTTTTGGCGAATCTTGCGGATTGCGTATGCAGCCAGATTGCCGATCAATACACCAATCCCAATTCCACCGGCAAGCTGCCAGAGGAAGCTCAGGATTGTAAGGAGCAGATTGTGTTGTGTGCCCAGCATCTGGTCGATCACAAACATTGTCAGTACGATAGCCATTGGGTCGTTTGCGACAGATTCGAGCTCCGTGATGCTCTTGATCCGGCTGTCCAGATGTCGGTTCTTTAGCACAGAAAACACTGCCGCAGCGTCTGTAGAAGCCAGG
>JAQVMI010000244.1 GCA_028703735.1 Candidatus Cloacimonadota bacterium
CATGGGGTTTATCCATAGCTCGGTGTTATTAACAATATTGGTTATCCTGGTGTTGGTGCCATATTGGGCGGTGAGAAGCTGGATTAAGCGGATCAATAAATCGAAACCGACCACTTCATCTCCATGGATGCTGGATACTAATTTTATCTCCGGCTCGTTTTCTTCCTGGCTAACGTTATCACTAATCTTCATGAAATATAGGGGACGATTCTGCTCACTTGTGCCAAATTGAACAAGAGAGCAGATATTTGGATACTGAGCGGCTGTTTGCTGCATAAAAGTATGGTATTCAGCCAGAGAGTAATAATTCCGCATAGGTTCCCTGCTATCTTTGGTTTCTTCCCAAAGCTGCCTGGCATATTCTTTGGCTGCATCGGGCATTGCTATGGCTAAAATTCCGGCAGCCGAAACTTTATCGTGTTCACTGCTGTTGCGAACATAGGCATGAATAACACCAGTTTGGCGATTTACGTAGTCTATACTCACGTTTAAGCTGTTCAATGTCTTTATGTCCTCATCCATCTTCCAGCTTTGGATGCGGATAGGATAGGCAAACAAGCCCAAAACCATCAGGGTTATGCAGATAGTTACTATCATGTGTTTCATCTAAGTATTCCCATATTATTCATTTATTTTTATCTTAAGTAATTACGCACTTCATAGCTGTTATTCCATACTTGATACTGTCATTCCGGACTTGATCCGGAATCTATTAAACTGGATTCCTGCCTTCGCAGGAATGACAAGAGACCGGATTCCTGCCTTCGCAGGAATGACAATATACTGTATTTCTGACTTGGCAGGAATGACAAGAGACCGGATTCCTGCCTTCGCAGGAATGACAAGAGACTGGATTCCTGTCTTCGCAGGAATGACAAGAGACCGGATTTCTGCTTTCACAGGAATGGACAATGTTTTCAGTTGCATTTTTTATGCCAAAAACCCATTGCCTTTTATTGTCCTGTCTCTCTTGCTTGAATCAAGGAATCAATAAGGAATCATTACGGATGAAGTCCTTAATCATTCCGTATTGATTCCTTAATTCAAGCAGGGAATAAAGCAGAATCCCATGGTTCAGTATTAACACAATAAGCACTTAATATACAAAAAGCCAGGCGATCAGCGACACATGACTGTGATTGCTTAATGCTGCTTCATTCCTGATCTGACATGGTTCACAAGCAGCCATTGCGCTGGACCTGGCAAAGCAAGAATTTATTGGGATGGCTTTCTGTCAACCTAAAAACGTAGATTCAGGTTTAAGGTGCTGCGCCAATCCACGCTTTTCAGTTCTTCAGCATAGGGCGTTAAAGAGAAATCGATCAGCGATCCGTGGTTAAATTCCCAAGCACAACCAAAGTTCAGGGCATATTCTTGCCAAGTTCCCCACGAGTAAGTGGGGGTAACTGTCCAAAAAAAACTGCTGATATCATGTCGAATGCCAAGATTAGCAGTATAACGGCGGTTTTTGGTGTGCAATTTGTAAACGTTACCATATTGATCTGCATACTGGTTTTCTTCGTAAGCATAGCCTAAATCCACCATTAACGCATTATTGGGGCTGTTGCGGAATGGCAGAGTTAGCCAACGTGGATCTTGAGTTCTGGCTATAAACGGAAAGGTATCCAGAATAAGATTGTATCTAAAGCCAAGCTGTCGGTAAAAGGTATTTGGCTTTCCGGTATCATAAATGTAATCACCATAATCTGCCTGTAGCAGATACACCTGCTTAAAAGCCATCCTATCTCCCAAAAGAATAAGACAATCGGGATTAATGCTGAAGCTTTGGATACTTTTGTTATTGGAGGATAGCAGCGAATCCAGATACACTTCCTCTCGCTGAGAATAACCTACCCAATTTCCAATGCGAATTCTATCGTGCCAATAGTGTTTCCATCCCAGACGGTAATTTTTGGACAAGAAATCATTATCCCATTGGTGAGCATCGTTTGGAAATTCCACTTTTTGCAGGTTTAGGCTTAGGGAGGCTATCAAGGAATCGGCATTAGCATATTCCCAGGATAGCTTGGAACTTACTTGTCGGGTTTCTGTGTGGCGTGTGTTGAGGTTATAATTATAATCCTTAATGGCATAGCTGTGGTTAAGATCATTACTCCAGGATAGGCTGTTTAATAGCTGCACAGCAACCCTTGCAGTAGCTTGATTCTGATAATCGGCATTGTTGCGGATAACGCTGTTGCTATAGTTGGTACGGTTTTGGCTATAGTTATTAGAAATTATGATGTTAATGGTTTCATCCGGATCGTATTGCAGGGTGCTGTAATAGTATAAACTGCTGCGTTTTTGGTTATCGGATAAATTGTAAAAGCTTTGGGGATAGCTAATTGTGGGAGCATTAAGGCTGTAAATATCCTCACTGCGGTTGTTGTAGCCAAAATTATTATCCCAAATTGCGTAATTTGAATAAAGGCTAAGGGTTGCTCCAATCTGAGAAAGGTCAAAGGCTTCCCAGGCAAGCTTTTTACGAGCTACGCTTCCACTAAGGCTGGCTGTGGCAGAACTTATATCCCTGAAAATGCGGGCACTTCCACCAATCCAATATCCCTGGCTGGGCAGAAAGTTATTGGCAATATATCTATCCTGCTCTCTGCGGAAAACACCTTTGCTAAACAGGCTTAAAGACATGCTGTCCAAGGGTTCATAACTAAGCTGATAGCCCAGAATTGCAGTTTTATTTACATAGGGGGAAGGCTCCAGATCGCTGGCATCAAAGATGGTTTGATAATCCGAACTGAAACTGTGGAGCAAGGATTTCTGCATCAGACTAAAACTGACAGACAGGGCAGATTGCTTGCTATCCTGATTGAAGCTAAGCCTGTTTTCCAAGCTGCTTTGCCCACTTATCTGCATTTTTAGTTTAGCATAGGGTAGAAACTGGTATTGCAAATTGTTTTCGATGATTCGAACCCTTTCGCTGGAATATAAATAGAAATCCAAACCCTGGGTTTGAGCTTGCAAATAAGAGCTAAAGAATAGCCATAAGCTCACTGAGGCGAATAAAATCCGCTTCGTCAAGGCTCTCTCCCCGTCGTTTAAAATCTATGCCTGCAAGATTTTCCAGTTTCTGGGTTTTATCCTTACCCAATAAAGATATCAGGTTGTTAGCTAATGTTTTACGCCGGTGTGCAAAGGAAGCATTTAGCAAAGGATGAAAAAATTGGGGGTAGTTTATCTGTGGTTTATCCTGCCGGGGGTGCATCACAATAACGGCTGAATCTACTCCCGGAATGGGATCGAACATTTCGCGGGGAACCTGCAAAGCCGTAACAATGTTATAGGATAAACGCAAGCGTATGGTTAAAGGTGCATAGCTCTTGGTTCCAGATTTTGCGCTAAGCCGCTCTGCTACTTCTTTTTGAACCATAAGCACAACCACAGCAAAAGAATCTCTAAATTCTTCCAGCTTGGCAAGTAAGGGGGTGGTAATCTGGTAGGGGATATTAGCTATAAGCTTTATAGAACCGCCATCTTCTGCAATAAGGCTATTCCAATCTGCCCTTAAAACATCTCCAAATTCGAATACTACTCGTTCTCCGTAACGTTCAGTAAGGTATTCTGGAAGTCTTCTATCCAGCTCGAAGGCTCGTAAATGCACCTCGTTTGATAGGATCGCATCCGTTAAAATGCCTTTGCCAGCCCCAATTTCCCAAACTCTATCTCCAGTTTGTAATTCGCCTAAAGATGCTATTTCACCGGCTATGTAGCTATCGATCAGGAAGTTCTGCCCTAATGCTTTTAATGCTTTCATAAGGGATTTAGGATTGTTTCCGAAATTGAAGAGTGAAGAAGGATGGAAGCTTTTTGAAGTTCAACCCAAGCCTCAAACAGGCTGCAGCAGGTGTTGTGCACAGTTGGATTGAACTCCAAAAGCTGGATGATAGCAGTTAAACGTTTAATTTTTCTGGGGAAATGCCTTTGCAAATTTTGCAGACTTTTATTGTCTTGTCAGCAGTTTTTATCTCATGCAAGATTTTTATTCCGGTGCGATGACAGATAGGGCATTCTCCACGACCATGTGCTGGAAGGTTAGTTATTCCTTTGCCC
>JAQVMI010000245.1 GCA_028703735.1 Candidatus Cloacimonadota bacterium
CAGCAAAACCGGATTCATTTCTCAAACTCTGGATAATATTAGCGTAAATGCAGATCAAACAACTACGGCAAACTTCTATTTAGCCGCAGGTTCCGATAATATTGACGTGTTGGCAGCTATTACAGCCACAAAGCTTGCCGGAAACTTCCCCAATCCTTTTAATCCCCAAACCACCATCTCTTTCACCATAAAAGAACCCGAAACGGTTCGCCTGGAGATATATAACCTGAAAGGTCAGCTTGTGCGCAGCCTCTTGAACGGGCATTTTGCCACAGGCTACTATAATTTGGTTTGGGATGGAAAAGACAACTCTGGTGATGCAGTTGGCAGCGGGATCTACTACTATAGAATGAGGACGGCAGACTATAGCTGCACCAAAAAGATGCTGCTGATGGAGTAAGCTAAAACATTACCATGGAGTTCAAAGCACTATTGCAATAAACATACCTAACAGATAGTTAGGCAGTGCTTTCTATTTAAGTCTGGAGTCGTTGCGGCTTGGTATATCAATATATATAGAGTTAACTCTTTTAGCCGCAAGGACTACAGCGATTCCAAGAGCTTAAACTGAAAATACTCCTGAAGATAATTAGTAGAGGAACGCTGGAGTCCATGACACCGCTAACATATAGGAAGTAATAAAGATAGATAAGGTGTCATCGACTCCAGACTTGCATGGTGCATCAATACATTTCTTGTAAAGACAGCCGAGGGCGGCTGTCATTACTAATATGTGCAATTACATTCTGGAAACTGTATTAATCCTTTATGTGTGGCACATCATCACCTCCTGCCTGCACGGCGTTATCAACAGCAAGCACCAACTGTCCCATAATGAACCTTGCAGCTACAAAAGTGCCTGCAGGATAACTGCAAGGTAACTGGATATAGGCTGTTAGAAAAAAGCGGGATAGAGGCTATTATGGCTACAGCCTTAGTTTACTTCCGGTTTCTCGCAATTTGCATTGCCTCTTCAACGTTTATCTATCCGTGCTGATTCGTGTTTATTTATTCATGTTAATCCGTTTAACCCGTCAAATCCGTGTGCCTATTCATTTTTTGGGGGTATTCCAAAAGTCATTCCGCTTGACAGCATATTATGCCAATGCTTTGTTGCTCTGCAAAAGTAATGAGAAAGCCCGAACCCATCTCATAAGAAAACTTTAAGGAGATACTCCCATGCCCAATATAATCGTGAACCAAGAACTATGCACAAAATGCCATCAATGCTCCCTCACCTGCCCTATGGGCATAATCCGTCCATCACGCGAAACAAAATATCCCTCCATAGATAAAGCCAATGAGGATAGCTGTATGCGCTGTGGACATTGCGAAGCATTCTGCCCTCAACAGGCTTTAGTGCTGGATTTCCTGCCTGAAGAAAAGCAAAGCTTTGCCCCCGGAGCGAACACTGTTAATCCCGATAATCTCTCTTTGTATATGCGTAGCCGCAGGTCTATCCGCTTCTTCAAACCGGAACCCGTGAGTAGAGAGACAATAATGCAGATATTGGAGATTGCCCGCTATGCCCCCACGGGTGGAAACTCCCAAAAGGTGGAGTGGCTGGTGATTTACGACCCTGCCGAAGTGAAGCGCATTGCTACGCTAACCATGGATTGGATGCGCTCCATATTGGGCAGCTCACATCCTTTGGCAGCCTATGTTCCGCATATTATAAAGGGTTGGGATATGGGCTTCGATCCCATCTGCCGTAATGCGCCGCATCTTGTGTTTGCCCATCTGCCTGTTAGTGATTTTATCGATGATAGAACCGATGCCATTATCGCTCTAAGCCATTTTGATCTTGCCGCTCCCGCTTTCGGAGTTGGTGCCTGCTGGGCAGGATTTATCCGCATGGCTCTGGATTCCTATCCTCCCTTGCAGGAAGCCCTGGCATTGCCCGCTGAACACAAGGTAGGTTATGGGCTGTTCTTCGGTTATCCGCTACACCAAGTAACTGCTATTCCCAGGAGAAACAAACTGCAAATAGAGTGGAGAGGGTGAAAGACTTCTGTTGATGCTGCGCTAAAGCCCCTTGCAGGCATAATACCATAGCGAGGGTGTGAAGCCGCAGAAAGTCCATAAAGGAGCAAGGCAAGTTTATGGGACTGTGGGTAGCGCAACCCCTCGTTTCACGTAAATACACAATTAAGCCCCTGGGTGAGGGCATAAAAAGAGGGAGACACCTGCCATAGCCTGTATGTGTCGCCCCCGAGGGGCTTAACAACCACGCTTATATTACGAGGGTTTCCGCTTCGCTGCGAACCCATCGCTATCGAATGTCGCGCTTTCAGCGCTTTACTATCTCTACAACAAGAGAGTGCATAACTGCTTTATTGACTGCTATTCTACCAACTTTTTAAAGTCTGGATCATCCCAATATGCTGTAAATTCTGAATCTTTGATGGCCATTTCTTTCCAGTCAGTATCCAGTTTAGTGGCAGTTGACAGAGATTTCAACATTTTGTCTTTCATGTTATTTAAAGCGTAGTAACAGGATTTTAAATACCATGCTTTAGCATTGGTGGGTTGTAGCCTAGTAGCCTCATCATAACACTTGATAGTGTCTTCATCTTGCCCTAGTGTTAGATGGCAAACTCCTTTGCCAAATAGCGCTTCTAAGAAGTACGGATCAAGTTTAAGAGCCTCATCAAAACACTTGATCGCCTTTTCTCCTTGATCACTCTGCATAAGAGCAACACCTTTATTATGCCATATTCTGGGATCATTAGAATCAATAGAAATAGCTTTATCGTAGTAAACTAAACTCTTTTCGTGTAATCCTTTGAATGCGTAAGTATCTGCTACTGTTGCATAAGGATTATGGGTTTTATCCAGGTTTACACATTGGGAAAATTCTTCATGGAAAGATTCTTCATCTTCAGTTAACAGATAATACAGAGCACGAAACAAATAATCGTCTGCGTTAAGACTTTCGCCTAAAGTTTCCAGCATTTCGGTGTTATCCACGTACTCTTTTAGCATTTTAACAGTTTTTTCGTCTACATTAATCAACTCGTAGTATGTGTCTACAAGCTTGGTTAGCTTTGTCCGAATACGACGACCTTTATCAATAAGTTTTGATATCCGCTTTTCATAGCCTTCAATAAATGCATTAAAACTACTAATTAGTTCGTTAAGTCTGTTAGCTGTTTCTTGCGATTCTTTCTGCTTCGCACCTATCTCCTTTAGTTGTCTATCAGCGCTTTTTTTCTGCAGTTCCATCTTTCTATTTATTCTCTTAAGCTGATCCTCTGCTTTTGAAGCACGTAGATAGGGTATCAAACCTCCAAAGAACGCAATCAAGATGCTAAACACGGAAAGCAATATCGCAAGTGTGCCAAGAAGCTTATCATATGTATTGTAATAGAATTGCTCCACTCTGTCTAATATATCATTATCGTTCTGTTCCCCAACAGCAGGACGTGTCACAACCTCTATTACAGTAATCTTAGCAGAATCAGATGGGATGCTATCCTTTTTGAACAAGCTTGGTATCAAATCATGATACTTACCTTTAAACTCAGCTTGGGAGACAATTTGCACTTTGGTGGAGTCGATTATCTCAAAGTCTTTGTTTTTGTGTGATACTCTTCCAATGGTACAGATAAACATTAGATACAAAACAGTAACTATCCCGATAACTGATGTAATCAACTTCAATGGCGAAATGACAAAGCCTTTTTGTTCAAACATAATTTCCTCTTCCTAGCGTAACCTAAATAACTCTGATGTAATTCTGTTTATCTTCTACAAATACAAAACAGACTTGCACAAGAAAATATCACTCACTAATAGTGTCAATCTAATTTGTTACAAACTCACATCCCCCCGTTTTTTAAACAGGGTATGATAAGCTGTTCTCCTTCTTGCCATTTTCCTTTGAATGGATCGATATTGTACCTTGTTACAGAGCTGAAGCAGTGGGATAAAAGTTCAGACAATCGATAATACACAAAATCGTAAATCTTCTTCCAATCCTTGTTTCTATACATCATAATAGACGGGAATGCTGTCAGGTACTTGTATGCAAACCTTTTTAAAGAGTATAGGTAACAC
>JAQVMI010000246.1 GCA_028703735.1 Candidatus Cloacimonadota bacterium
CGCAAACCCAGTGCTTACGGTATAGAAATGTGTCGTAAGATTCTTAGCCCGCTTTGTGATAAAGGCTGTACCATAATAAGCGGTTTGGCTATGGGAATAGATACCGCAGCACATCAAACAGCTCTGTCAGCAAATAGCCATACCATAGCTGTGCTTGCCTCGGGAGTTGAAAGCATTTATCCTCCCATGAATCAGCCTATGGCAGAGAAGATTATCAAAAAAGGCGCCCTGTTAAGCGAATATGAACCAGGCACAAAAATGGAACGCTGGAATTTTCCTGCCCGCAATAGGATTATCAGTGCTTTGGCACAAGGTGTCTTTATTGTGGAATGCCCCTTGAATAGCGGTGCCTTGCTTACTGCCAAATTTGCCACAGAACAATCCCGCGAGATTTTTGCCTTGCCCGGAAACATAAACAATCGCAACGCCCAAGGTCCCAATAGCCTTATCAGAGATGGAGCAATGCTTATCTCCTGTCCGGAAGATTTGGTTCAGCACTTGGGATTCAGCCGGGAAGTTCGGGAACAAATGGAGCTTATTCCAGAGCTAAATAATGAAGAACAGGTTATTTATGACCTTATGGGAAAGCAGCAGAAGGATGTAAGCTTCGATGAGTTTTTGCTGCATACAGGTTTCAGCTTTGGCAAGCTATCCATAGTCCTGCTAAATTTAGAACTGAAAGGGATTATAGCCAAAAGTAGCGGTAACAGCTTTATCAGGATATAGGGGTGGAAATCTCCCGATTTCCACAAGCCAATCAGGAGATTGGCTTCACAATATTACTGATACTAAAACCGTAACTACAGCCGTCCCAGCTGTCAGCATACGAGGCGTGTGCTATTACAATGATTCAGTCTAATGCAATAACCCGGATTACTGATATAAGAATCGCTTAATTTTCTGTGTGGGTGTTTTTTCGAAAGGCTCTTTTTGCTCCACCAATTTGTGTATCTTAGAAAATGAAGCTACATTGCTGTTAAGATGCTTGCGCATATCGTCCAGATACTTGTTGATAAATTTCTCTGATTGCACACTGCTCATTTTTACAATGCCATAATGTTTATCCAGAGTTTCATAATTTAAAAATACCCTTCCGGTGATCACGCCGCCGGATTCATAAACAAGGGATTCCAAAACGTTTTCGTTCTCATTCAGTTTCGCTTCCAGCTCTTCCACATATATGTTTTCGCCATTGGGAGCTACTATTACATTTTTGCACCTACCCTTTATATAAAGGTAGTTTTTGGTAGCAAGAATGCCAAGATCGCCAGTTTTAAAGTAGCCATCTGATGTAAAAGCCTGATCTGTGCGCTCCTTATCCTTATAATAGCCCTTCATCACTGTTTCGCCCTTAATCTGGATTTCGCCTATATGTGTAACGGGGTCTGGATCGGCAATACGTACATCCAAAGTGGGTAAAACTGTTCCGGTGGAACGGAATTTTACCACAGAAGGTGAACAGCCTGCTATCAGAGGAGAAGTTTCGGTTAAACCATAACCAATTGCATAGGGAAAACCGGCTTCAAAAAGGAAACGTTCCACTTCATGCGAGAGCAGAGCACCTCCAATGCCGTAAAAGTGTATGTGTCCACCAAATGTCTTCATCAGTTTCTTGCCGGCTACCTTGTGCAGGGCTTTTCTCATAAAGGGAAGCTTATACATTTCGCGCATCACCACATTGGCAGTTAATTGGGGATGTATTTGCAGCTTGAAGATCTTTTCTATTATCAAAGGAACGGTTAGCATCATTGTAGGCTTTATCTTCTGCATTGCAGGCAGCAAAACTCTGGCAGTAGGAGGTTTATCCAAATAATATACACAGGCACCTGTCATCATGGGAATAATGAAACCTATGGTGCATTCGTATGTATGCGGAAGCGGAAGCACAGAGATTAGCCTATCCTTGTGGTTCACTTCCTGTATTTTTAAGGTTAGGTGCGCATCCATCACGATATTTCTGTGGGTTAGCATCACACCCTTGCTGCTGCCTGTGGTTCCAGAGGTGTAGATTATGGCACAAATATCATCTTCCTGAACCTTGGTATCCAGTAAACCAACCGCACTAAGAGCCTTGGCTCTAAGCCTGTTTATGTCGCGGCTGCGATCCTGAATAAAATCCAATACCTTTCCCTGGGGAATGTGAGGTTCCAGGTATTCCAGTTCATCCAGGTTTATCAAAGCTGGAAACGGTTCAATATCACTGTAACCAATTTTGTCGTATTGAGCTGTGGAAACAAACACAACCTTACTACCGGAGTGTTTCAGAATATGCAATATCTCGGTTACATGAAAATCTACCAAAATGGGAACAACTACAGCTCCCATGGAAGTAATAGTAAGATAGGCAATACCCCAATTTGGCATATTCTGGCTAAGAATTGCCACTCTGTCACCTTTTTGAACGCCTAAATCCCTCAATACTGCAATAAGTTCGGTGATTTTCTGTTTCACCTGTGTATACGTAATTGGCTCACCATCAGCCATGGATAATGCATGATGATGGGGAAATTCTTCGCAGGTTCTATTAATAAGCTCATTCATTGTGAAGCGTTCAAGTTTTCTCATTACAACTCCTTATATTAGGTAACAGATAAATATATGATAACCTGCTTGGCAGGTGATGGCAAATTTTACTGTTTCCAGATTGTAATATCTTTTATTCGTAATGACAGCCGCCTCGGCTGTCTGCACACGAGGCGTGTGCAAATACGATTGTGTCTCATCTTTCTGGAAACGGGATAACTATTAGTTTTGCGAAAGCCTAAAAGCACAGAGCACCCGGCAGGAGATCATTCTCTTCTGTAAGGTGCTCTGCTAAATAACAGGTATAATGGTTTATTTGCTTATCTCGATTTCCCTGTATTTACTTTCGGGAATAGCATTTATTCCATCTGTACCAACACTGGGATGATGTTTTCCATAAGGCATGGATGTATCCATGGTCATAATATTTGCCTTCAGGCAATTAGGAAAATAATCCTCTACCGCAGTTTTAACGGCAGATTCTATGGCAGCAGCCAGTAAATTGCTGCTCTGAGATTCAATATTTACATTGGTTTTCACCGTAAAATCCCATAATGTATCTGCATTAGCTGTGCTTAACAAGGCAAATTTGGCTTTTATGGTAAGCGATCCAGATACAACAGCCCAGGATTTGTGCCATTCTTCTATGGAAGTGAAGAGCACAGCATCTGCTCCGAAATGCTTCTTAAAATTGCTTAATACTGCCAGATTAACATTCTCTGTATCATACATTCCCTCATCCCGCAGAACTCCAAATACAGATTCCACCGGTAGCGGATAGTAGCCTTTCATTCCTACAGCTTCAGATAAAGAACAGGCAAAATATTCTTTAGCATCGGCAGCAGTGCTTTTGTTAATGGGAGGTAATATTAGAATGGACACAGGTGGATTCTGATACATCTTTGGATAAGTATCCTGCAAAGTTACAACCTTTTGAGGAGCACATCCAACCACAAGCAGAAGCACAACCAGGGAAAGCGACAATAATATAGTTCTTTTCATGGTGTCCCCCTTAGTTCCCAATCTCATATTTTTGCATCAGGAAATCCATAAAGGCATGGGATTCTCCCCACGCAGCTTTTTCCTTTAAGAAATACACTTTTGCTTCTGCCTTTTTATTTTCGGCTAACAGCAGCATAGCATAATCGCAATATAATCCTGGGGGAACTGGTTTGCCAAGTGAAACAGATTTTTTAAACACCTGCTCCAGGCTTTGCTTATATTGTGCCACAGATTTCTCGTCCTGTTTTTTTACGGCTTTATAATAGCTGTGGGAAGAATTACCATAATACAAATAGGGTGGGGGAGCGCAAGCTGCTAAAAAGAGTAAAAATAGTAAGCCTAAACAAGTTTTCATGGTATCTTTACCTCATTGGTTTGAGATTGGGTGATGAATAGTTTTTGAGATAGCAGAACAGCTCCACCTGAACGTATTTCCAAGAGGTAAGTTCCGGTTTTCAATTCGAAGATATTTACTTTCTTATTGGTATCCAGGGTTACTACATTGCCATCCAGGGTAACAATGCGTC
>JAQVMI010000247.1 GCA_028703735.1 Candidatus Cloacimonadota bacterium
GATCTCTTGAGCATCTGGACGTCGCACAAGCGCGTCTATATCATGCTCTTCCTTCAGAGCCTTCGGCATTGCCTTGTAGAGCTCGACAACGAGTAACTCAAGTTGTTCCTTGGAGTGCTCTCGGATTGTGGATCTCAGTTCGGCGACTTTCATCGTAAAGCGAGTTCAGCTCCTCTCATGAAACAAGGCTGGAAGATTGGAGGGTTACCCAAGGCAATTCGTGTACATTCGTGATCTTTTATTAGTGTAAATTCGTGGGAGGTGTTTTGCTGTGTTTTTATGGCTCCTCGCCTGTTCCCCATTTCTCACCCCCAAGTGGAGGACGATAGCAGGAGTCATTTGCGCTTCTCCTAAATTCCAGAGCTTATTACAAACTACAGCAGCGCAAAGGACTAATGCGTACAACATACACCATCACTGCTTGCATTAGTCCTCGCTGCCAAACAAGCTCTATAGACTGCTCCAAAGATAACAATGTCAGCGATGACTCCTGCCTTTTAACAGCATATATCCAGTAACCTTTCAGTTACCTTGCAGGCACTTTTGTAGCTGCAAAGTTAATTAAGGGACAGATGGTGCTTGCTGTTGATAACGCTGGGCATGCAGGAGGTGATGATGTGCCACAAATAAAGGCTCTCTTTCATAAGGAGTGGGTAACCTTTGTCATTCCGGACTTGATCCGGAATCCAGTTTTTTTAAACAACATCGTAGTATTGCTGTAATATGTTGGTTAACAAAATGTTATCACTGGTACATTTCTAAAATGGATTCCTGCCTTCGCAGGAATGAGTTGCGTTTTTGGGGATTTCTTTTTCTTTAACTCACAACCGAAGCCGTTCAAACTTGTGCATAAGCTGAAATTGGTGGATGGCTTCAGTTGTAAGTCAAAAGTTCGATGCTTCAGCTGTTACGATAAAAAAACCCCCGGCTGTTACGGCCGGGGGTGGTTAGTTGTTTAGTACGTTATTTACGTTTACTAGGTGATTCGAACATATCTTTTTTATATTGATCTACAGTTGAAAGGGGTAGAGCAATAGAATTTCGGATCGGATCACTTGAAGCAATCACTTTACAGAACATCTTTGTAGGAACGGGTGCAGTTAATGTGTAGTTCAGACTTGCAGTGGAGGCTGCATAAGTGAATTCTTCTACATAGGGGTCATCAGACACATAAATCTTATACTGGTATGCATAAGGTATTGCAGGCCAGGATATCTTTACACTTGTTCCAACAACTTCTGCTGTAACCACTGGGGATGGGAGGGTTGCAGGGACGTAGATGAGAGGTCCCATAAAGTCGTCTGCGTAGAAGCCTAATTGATTATCGCTTACACAACGGATTGCAAGGTATATTATAGCATCGTTATAAGCATCAAGGTTGTATGTTTTTTGCTCATAGCCATTTGTTGCCAGGTTTCCGCTGTCTATCATGCTGAACGAAGCGATTTCTGTATCAGTGGTTGAAATCAGAACTTCCCAATCTTCAGAGAAGTAAGTACTGAAATTACCGATCCAGAAACTGATCTGATCAGTGGTAGTGGAAGTTACTTGCAAAGGAGGAGTGATCAACCAATCATCATTGGGAACATCCCAGTTCACTCGGGCACAATAAGTACCAGTATGTGGGTTTGATGTAGATGCGAGCCATTGTTCTTGATTATCTACATTTCTAACTGTCCAGTTATTGGGGATAGATCCACTTTCGAAACCTTCCACCAGGGTACCTTCGGGATAGGTGGTGAAAGCCAGATTTGTGGTAGTGTTGTTGCCGGTGTTGGTATCTCCGGTTAGCACCACTTCACCAAAGATATTTAGCTGACCTGTGGTTGTTGGTGCCCATTCCAAGGGATATGAAACGGTTGTGCCGGGAGCAAGAGGAACCCCACTTACCACCTGGGTGGCAAGTATCGCGCGTGTGTCAACACTCTTCAGATACACGGTGTAACTAGATTGTGAAGAGGTTCCGTTGTTAAGCACAGATACACTATGAGTAACTGGTGTATCAACAAACCCAGTATTTGTACCGGTGATCGCTGTTGCAGCCAGATCGTTAGCTACAGGGGTGTATACACGTACATTATCCACGAAGAAGTCGTTGTCGCCATTACCAGACACGGTAGATTCACCGTAGAAGGCAATGTATTTCACGCCGGTATAGCTATCAAGAGGAATAGTAACATGAGCTCCGGTAGTAGGAACATCATTATACACGTATGGTGACCCGGAGTTGTTCCATTCTCTTAATACATTTGCGGTACTCCAGGTGGTTCCATCACCGATTAGGATGATGAATCTGTCGTCGGCTGGAATACTTTCAGGTACATTAGTATTGGCATAATCTGTTAGTGCGATATCCAGTTCAAGCTGGAATCCTGCACCACCCATCGTGATGGGAGGAGTAACCAACCAATACTTACTTGTGCCGAAGATATTCATCTTTGCTGATTTATTCACAGGATCGGCTACATTGCCCCAATCGTCCCATGTCCATCCACTAGTTGTAGTTGTGAGTGTGGAAGAAGGATCCACCAACTGTCCCGAATAAAGAGTCCAGTTCAAGGGAGCGAAGGTTCCGCTGAAATCCTGATTTATAGACGTTACGGTTGGGTCTGCGATTGTGGTGAAGCTGCGCACCGGGCTGTCTACTGCATCACCGGTATTATTGGAGGCTACAACCATCCAATAATAGGTAGTGCTGTATTCCAATGCAGTGGTTAAGGTATATGGAGAAGCATCATCGGTGTAGATTAGGGATGAGGGAATGATGGGGGTATCGCTTCTATCCATATATATTTTATAGCCCGTGGCTACTCCCCCAATACCGGTTGTGTTGGGTGTCCAGGTAAGGGTGGGCAGGATGGCTTGATCTGGGGCGAGATCAGCCGGTGAGTTCAGAGTGACGGGATCTGGTGCCAGAGCTGCCTTTAAGGGTCCGCTTACCATATCCACATATACCGATGCACCGCTTCCACTTGTGCCATAATATGCACCTATCCCAAACTTATAGTTTCCGGTAAGACCGGTTAAGGTGATGCTGTGGTTTTGCCAGGCAGCAGGTGTAAGGCTGATTTCATCTCCAAAGTTCGTCCAGGCTGTTCCATCATAGTAAGCAAGCTGGATTTTCTGGTATGTACTGGAATACACATAGGTACTGAAATTAAGCACGGTTGTTGGTGTAACTGCCAGGGTGGGTGTGATTAAATTTACTGCAGTAGTTCCTGTGTAGACATAGCTTGATTTGGTGCCATGATATGCATAGGACGTGCCGGAAGACCAACCAGACCATCCGGCAGGCGGGTATGAGGCACCTTCAAAGCTCTCGTATAGTGCGAATTCGCCTATTGCTGTTCCCGTGAGGGCTACATCATAATTGGTGCTATTATAGGCTATTCTTAGGGTTGCAGATTTATCACCTGGGGTAGTAGGGTTGAATCTTACCGGTATGTTAACAAACTGATCTGCGGTAAGTGCAGCAGGGAAGCCTGTGGTTGTGGTAAAACCAAACTGAGTTGGGTCTGCGCCAATCAGGCTGATATCTGCTGCAAGCAGATCCAAGGTGCTAACCCCAATATTAGTAACTTTTACATTTTGGTATGTTGTGGGGATGTTTGCGTTTGCAGTCCCGAAGCTTAGCGAGGTGGGCGTATAGCTAAAGATCGGGGCGGTGGGTGTTTCTTCTATTACTAAATCGTCGATGAGTACGCTATAAGCAGGAGATGTTGACACCCTAAATGCATAGTAGTTCGTGCCACTAATTGCGCCCACAGTTACTGTGTATGGCAAGTAAGTAAGGGTGGACATTGTGTTCGCCGATCCTATCAGCACAAAAGTGGCAGGATCAGCAGGATTCGTAAGATAGCCGAATTCTACTATACCACCTACTGAGCTGTTAGCTCTTCCTCGGTATCTAATCCTTGCATTTGTAGCAGTTAAGTTAACGATAGGTAGTGCAACCACTGCTCCATTATACATGTATAGGCAGTTGGGGCTGGAATTGGAGCTTGAAGCCTGCGTTGATGCGCTTCCTGTAGTTCCAAGCTTAGCCCATCCAC
>JAQVMI010000248.1 GCA_028703735.1 Candidatus Cloacimonadota bacterium
TATGGGTTATATCACCATTATGACCCTGGGTAACCAGCCATTCCCCTTGCAAAGGAAGGGCAAATTGGGGAATTCCAAGGCTGGAAAAGCGTTTGTGCCTTTCCTGATATATTTGCAGAGCTTTTTCAGGATTGAATACCCCAAAATCGTTCATCACCGGCTTGTTTACTACAATCCTTAGGCGCAAGGTGAAGATTACCAATAGCACCACAATATTCAAAGGAAAAGCAAAAACGGGAACACTTAAGGGGCTGTAAAGCCCGGTGAAGCTATTGTAATGATGATAAGTTACGTTAAACAGCATTATCAACAGAAAGCCGATTGCAGTGGAAAATGCTGCCACAAGCCAGGAAGTTTTGCTTGGCAGCAGGTATATGCCACCTACTGCAAGCATGATAAGGATGCCGTTAAAACCCGGATAAAACATACCAGTGCCAGGAACATTACCCACCAACAGCATCAGATGATAGCTTATAGCCCAGCCTAAAAGTGCCAGCACAAAGCCAATCCTGGTTATTATGAGCAATGCTAAAGCAACCAGGATTCCTGCCACAACCTCGGGTGTAAAAAATACCGAACCAAGACTTACAAAGAACAACCTCCAAAATTCCGGTAAATGAGGTGCATTACTGAATAACAGAATTTTGTCGAAGGGATAATTGGAAAGATATCCCAAACGAGCAAAATAGCCCCACAACAGCATAGCCATTATGGAGAAAGGCAAGCTCATGGCAGGAAGGCGGAAAAATGTATTCGAGATATAGCTAATCAGCAGGTAGAGAAGCAATGTGGCAATGGAAATCATCGCCACGAAACCAATGTAAAAACCCAACTGATGAGCTATCATTTGCATGGGGTAATAATAGCCTATTCCCATGCCAATTACCAGGCTGTTAAACGAAGCGATCCCACTTTTAGACTCCCAACTTTCGAAGCCCATGCTGCGAGATACCAGAATTGCCACAATTAATGATAGCAATCCCGATATGCCAACCACGGGAGACAGCAAGGTTACCAGCATTAGCATTAAACCCAGCAAGATGGAATCCGAAAACAGAATGGAAGCATAGCCATGCGGAATGGCTAATGTAACAGCCCCAAAAGCCCTGAATATGGGCAGCAGGTGTTTGCTAAGCTGCATACAACGTTACCTTTTGCATTAAACTTTGGATCTCTTTCATAACGAGTGAGAAACTATTGTCATTCCTGCGGAGGCAGGAATCCAGCCCAGATTGAACCTCTACATATGTAGCACTATAATATGTTGAAAGGCAACGTATTATCTTTCGCTCCTTTGGACATTTTTTTATGTCTGGATTCCTGCCTGCGCAGGAATGACATGCAAAAAAATCCTCTGCCCACTCTTTATGATCGAGAGCCTTAACTTTTACACTTAACACTATAGTCCTATATCCGTCTAAGATGTTCCGGTATATACTCCCGTGCCACGATATCTGTGATATCTTCTTTCTCGCGTATAATCTCCACATTACCTGTTTCACTAATCAGGCACACGTTGGGACGATATTCAATAAACTGCATCCATTGGGTAACGTTGTATGCCCCAACCGGCGAGATTAGAACAGTATCCCCATAATACAAATCCGGGAATGGCATGGCAGAGCGGATAACATCAATATTCATGCAGAGCGGACCATAAAATACGGTGTTCTGATAGCTTCCGGGGAAGGGTTTGGTAGGCACCACGCGTTGTTTATACCACCAGGCAGTAATGTTAATATTTACTCCTGCATCCAAAATAACTGCACGTTCACCGGTTGGCAGGTTTTTCTTGCCCAAAACGCTGGCAATCAGGTATCCGGCTTCATCAATCAGAACTCTGCCGGTTTCCAAAATCAGCCTGGGATGGTGTTCCTTCACATAGTATGAAGCATTGAAGGCAATTCCGATAGCTTCAGCATACTGTTCGAAAGATGGAGAAGCCAGCTCTCCGGGTGTATATTGGTCTATCAAAGTGTTAGCAGAGGCAAAACCACCGCCCAAATCAATGTAATCCAGCACTACATTGAAACTATCCTTAATTGTCTGGGCAAAGGCAAGCATTTTCGTGGCAGCCCAATAGTAGGCATTGGGATCCAAAATAAAGGTGCCAATATGGGTATGCAAACCCATCAATTGCATTTTCCCACCGGAAACCAATCGTTGCACTGTCCGGTAAGCTTCACCATTTTCGTAGTTAAAGCCAAAGCGAGTCCACAGCGGACTAATGCCCGTATCCATATTCATGCGGATTGCAACCTTAGGGGTAATTCCAAGCTCATCTGCCAGTTTTTCAATAAGATACATCTCTTCCAAATGGTCTATATGAATCATTGCACCTTCGCTGATCGCCAGGCTTAGTTCACTTTTCCGCTTTGAGGGTCCATTAAAGTATATTCGCTCTCCGGGAATCCCATTACGGCGTGCCATTTCATATTCCATACCGCTAACCACTTCTGCCGGTGCACCTTCCTGATGGAAGATATTACAGATAGCCCCCAGATAGTTGGTTTTGTAGCTCCAGGATACTTCTGCTTTGGGATAGTGGATGCGGATTGTATCCTGCAAACGGCGGTAACTGCGTCGGATTTGCTTCTCCGAAAACACAAAGAGGGGTGAACCACCCAATTCCACCAGAGATTTTATGCTGATGTTATCGATGCTATCCTGGTGCCGAACCACGGTTGTATGTGCGTATTTATTCAGGTTTCCAGCGCTGTTGCGCTCTATGTAAGGAGCTGTATAAGCTTTTTTCATTCTGTATCCTTTGTTCTGATTAGTTCGCCATTCACAGATATTTCGCCCAGAAGGCTGATATCGCTGATAATATCTTCCGCATGGCGGATGAAAAGAGTTCCGGGCTTAAAGGGTGGCAAGCTTTCCAATTTTTCGCCCATTGCTAAAAGCACTGTAGCAGCAGGTTGATTTTGTCCGCTGCCTTCTGCCAAACGAACCCAGGCGGGAAAGCGGGGATTAATTTCTATTAGATAAAACACGCCATCCGCATCTTTCATAATTTCCAGCTCGCAGGGTCCGCGCCAGGAAAGTGCTTCAATTACCCTATGCGCATAGCTTTCCAAGCCGGGATTTTTTACCACAACCCCACCAAAACCTTTGCCTTTATCTGTAATAACCAGCTTCCGCTGTGGCACCATGCCCAAACATTTTCCTTTACCATCACCTACAATCACCACGTTAAATTCATCGCCATCAATAATTTCCTGCATGATTACCGGTAAACCCCATTTGGCTTGTAAATCGTAAAAATAACGCTGTGCTTCATAGACGTCTTTTGCCTTATAAGCCTCATACAGCCTGCCTTTTACAATCACCGGGAAGTTCAGCTCGTCTTTCAGTTTGTTTATCTGATCCGCAGATTGCAGCAGATGTGTTTTTGGGATATCAATTCCCTTGGGAGGGAAGAATTGGGATAGTTTTATCTTGTCCCGCAGGTTAAATTGCTCTTCGGTAGGCAGATAGGTGTGTATCCCTCTTTCTTGTAATTCCTTTTCCAAGCGGATATACAGGGGAATCTCAGAATCCAGTGTGGGTATAATTACGTCAATTTTGCTTTTACTAAGGATGTAATCTAAACGTGCCAAAAAAGAATCTGCCCCAGTGGATGGGTAGGGCAATTGATAAACCTCATCTGCTATGCCTTCCAGAAAGACTCCGGATTCCATGGCATCATAAACTAAACCGATAATTTTGCCGGAAAAACCAGCCGTTCTAATACTGCGGATAACCGGAACTCCCGGCTGAGGATTATCACCGGTTTTTAAACCCGTTACGGCTATTGTAATCTTTAAATGGCTCAAATCCAGGGGCTGCATTAGTCTTCCACCAAGTTCAGGGCTTTCAACATTGCCATAAAATGCTCCACATCACTGCGTGCGTTTTCCAGGCTAACATCATACTCTTCCGGCAGTAGCGACACAATGTCATCTCTGCTGCCACCAGTTTGCAATTTCTGCAGGATAAACAAACCTGTTTCGTTCACAGTATAGCTGATCCCATTTTCAGGATCAAAGATAAAACCGTTTTTGTTCA
>JAQVMI010000249.1 GCA_028703735.1 Candidatus Cloacimonadota bacterium
GGCACGAAGGAAACCAGCTTATTATCCCTTGTTTGAAAAACGGGGAGATGTGAATTATTTAGGAAAAAGAACTTGACATTGATCAATATGAAGAAAACAATGCAATTGGTCGCTTGGCCTTACATAGATTGTGAGTAACGAGGGATATCAGATGCCCTCAAACAACCAGAGAAACAATGTGTTGGCATTTACACCAACATTTGGGACTCAACACTACCTAGAGACCTAGATAAATATAAATGGAGAAACCCATGAAAACAGTCATGATACTTTACATCCTGTTTATGCTTGGCACCGGGCTGATGGCTCTTACATCCACCACGAACTCCGTGATCTTCGCCTTGGATACGCTTGACCCCGAGATCACTATCCAAAGCCCCAATGGCGGTGAAGAATGGTATATCGGTGACACCCACGATATCACCTGGACCATCACCGAAAACCATCCTGCTGCCAATAGTACCAATCTCTGGTATAATCGCGGGGGAGTGGACAATGTAGCTTTAGCCCTGGAAATTGAAAACACCGGAACCTGGACCTGGGCTCTGCCTGATACCCTGGGAAGCAACTACAAAATCCGCATCGGTAGCACCGATCTCTTTGGCAATAACTCTCTAAAAAGTTCTGCCGGCCCTTTCACCATTACCTACATTACCTACGTTTCGCCCGATACCCCGGATGGCGTTACAGTGGATATCTCCAATAATGTGGATGCCGTAATTAGCTGGCAGCCCGTTACCCAGACCATCAATGGCATCCCCATCATTCCCGATGGCTACATTGTGCTCTATAACGAAACGCCCTATGAGGATAACGATCACTTCTTTTACTACCTTTGGGACGTGACCAATGGCACTACGTTCACCCATGGCGGGGTGGCAAGTCGCCGGGATCAGATGTATTACCGCGTTGTGGCATATAAGGATATTGATGGACGCATGGCAGAGATCCTGGCAGAGGCCAGAGCTGCAACTAACACCAAACTGAGCTTTGCCGACATCAAAGCAGCCATGCAGAAAGAAACCCTCGGAGGTGTGAAATGAGAACGAATGTTGTATCGCACGCCGTTGCGATAACTGAAGATTCTTTGGGATGGAACGGCATCCGTCCCAACCAATCCATCCGTCCCTTTGCTTTACTGGCACTATTCATCTTGTGCATCAACCTGGCTTTCGCCGATCCCCTGGCTCTGCAAAGCTTTGAAAACCTCTCCTCCGACACTTGGGCTTATACCGCCGATCCATCCTCCGCAGTTCCCTTTGTCTGGGGCCGCAGCTATTCTCTAGCGGGTGTCCGCGCACAAGACCAACTCAGGTTCTGGGCATCCTCGCTGATGGATCCCATTGAAGCCAGCGTAAGTTTCAGCAACGTAGCCATCACTCCGGGAACGCAACACAGCCTCAGTTTCTTCTATTACACGAAAAACCTGAATCCTGCCACTGACCAGATCAAAGTATGCCTGGAATACGACAACGGCAGCGAGTGGAACAACTGGCAGCCCTTGCTTCTGAACACCCAGTTCTGGTCTCATTTTTCCTTCAATATCCCCCAAACCGCAAGCACCGCAAGAGTAAAAATCCTCACCCAATACACTAATCCAAATAGTGAAAAATACGCCCACTGGGACAATTTCAGCATTAAAGCCGAAGAAGCGGATTTAACCGCGGCGGTGGTATTCAATACCTCTGTAGTCCAGCGCACTGACGGCAGCAAGCTAGTGGATATCTACTACGACCTCTTTGATGCCAATGGTGGTAACTGTGAGATCGGACTGAAACTGTCTGAGGACGGAGGCAGCACCTTTAACATCATCCCCAGCCCAGCCCTTTTAACCGGAGATATAGGTGAGAACATCGCTCCGGGCTTCGGCAAGCACATCATTTGGGACGCGGGCTCAGAAAGCAGAGACTTCGATGGCGATCAGTTCATGGCCAGTTTCTCTGCCGAAAATGGCCAATACCCCATGCCTGAGAACTTTGTCTTTGTGGAGGGTGGCACTATCTATCCTACCACAGGTCAATATACCAGCGGTCTTACAGTTTCCGATTTTTACATCGGCAAATACGAGGTCACTGTCGCAGAGTGGGAAGCTGTAATGGGTTACAACACCTATGATAACTATCCCAAAAACCTTGTGTCCTGGTTCGATGCCATTGAATACTGCAACCGGCGGAGTATGCAGGAAGGGCTCACACCCTGCTACAGCTACCTTACTTATGGCACCAATCCTGACAACTGGCCTGCAGGCTGGAATTACTATATGATCGTTGGTATAAATGTGTCCTGTGACTGGACTGCCACCGGCTATAGATTGCCCTCCGAAGAGGAATGGGAATATGCGGCCCGGGGTGGCTTACAGACTCATGGCTACACCTACAGCGGCAGTAATGACCTCAACGCGGTGGGCTGGTACGACGGTAACAGCGGTGGTTCATCCCATCCGGTGGGGCAACTTGCTGACAATGAACTGGGTATCTTTGACATGAGCGGCAATCTTTTTGAAATGTGCTGGTACACATCAAACGATAGACTTCCGATATGCGGCGGTTGCTGGCACTGGGGTAGCGACTTTTGCGATGTTTCATATCATTCAAGCTGGTGGGCCAATGATGCCTACTCCGAGGTTGGCTTCCGCGTCTGCAGGACTTCCCCGTGATTTCTGGATGTAATCCTTTTCGCCTTTTGCAAGTTTCAGGTTGTGTCGCATTCCAAAGGGACATAATGGCAAACAGGGCGGAAGGATAATACCGGGCAGGAGTCATTAGCGCCTCTACCATCTTGCTGCCATTCCCTAATTACACGGCACAAAGGGCTGCATGACTCCTGTCTTGCCAAGGAATCATACGTTGAAAAGCAAGCAAGCGTGGGTGGGAACCCCTATTCGTCGGGTTATAAACTGTCGCTAGTGCCTTTCATCCCTACGGGATAGGTGTCATTGCAAACCCTCACTTAAAACTTCAAATTGCACCCACTTGGACAATTGATGCTATCACATTGTTGACAAATACGATATGGTTAGATACATCTGCTTTGTTGGACTTGGACATTCCCATGATGAGCGACCCTTTTTTATCACCAAAACTTCAAAGCTCTCACCGTTTTTTGAGGCACTTGGACATTCCCTATGATTATCAGGAATCTTGCGCCATATACACAATAAAATGATCTGAAAGAAGTTAGCATAATTTAAACATTCGACTCGTCTGGATCATCATCTTATGGACTAGGACAATTGAAGTTTTGGTGATTGGATTTGAAGTTTTCAGTGAGGGTTTATACTCAATTTGCAAGGTCAATGCTAATTTTGAATAGCTCCTTAACAGAATTCATTTGACAGATATTCAGGGGTTTATCACTGTGCAAAAAAGTGAAATATTGGGGAATTCATGCTTAGTTGTATTACCGTTAATAGAAGGTTAAAGATATGGTAGGAATAGCTTTATCATACACAACAATAGGGATAGATGCACAGCAGATATCTGTGGAAGCGGATAACAGCAACGCTTTGTATGGCGTAAATATAGTTGGTATGGCTTCCTCTGCGGTTAAGGAAAGTAAAGATCGCATTTTTGCTGCCCTAAAGAACTCCGGATATTCTTCTTACGATAAACGTTACACCATAAATCTGGCACCTGCGGATATAAAGAAGGATAGCTCTGCCCTCGATCTCCCAATAGCCATTTCTGTGCTGCAAAGCAACAATGTTTTCCGGGTGGGTAACTATCGCAAAGTTGGCATTGTGGGCGAGCTTTCCCTGGATGGCAATGTGCGTCCCATTTCTGGGGTGTTGCCTATTGCCTTAGCTGCAAAAAGGGATAATCTGGACACCCTGATTGTGCCCTTCGAAAATGCCGAGGAAGCCGCTATTATAGAAGGGCTTACAGTTGTTCCGGTTACCTCTTTATTGGAATGCCTTGGCTGGCTGAAGGGAGAGATAAAAATACCCCCTACAACCGTGGATAGAGACAAAATTTTCCAGGTGCTGAACGATTTTCCCTTGGACATGCACGACGTAAAAGGTCAGTTTCAGGTGAAAC
>JAQVMI010000250.1 GCA_028703735.1 Candidatus Cloacimonadota bacterium
CTTATCTCAAAAATCGATTCTATGTAGGATAATTTAGTCGTGAAGTACTTTAAAACCAGTTTGAATCAAATAGGTTCGGATAATTTCCGGTGTTTTTCACATTGAAAAGCTGGTTTGGAGTTTACATGAAAGCCGGGGTGCTGATCTCCCGATCAACACGTGGCAATCAGGAGATTGCCACCCCCTTTTCATTGCTGGTAGGGAATTTTGTGAATTGGCAATCTATCTGCTTACCACTCCAAATTGATGGTGATGGGACCTTCGTTCACCAGGGAAACTTGCATATCCGCTGCAAAAATACCTGTTTGGGTGTTTATCCCGCTATCATTGAAAGCTTTAATCAATTCGCCATAGAGGCTTTTGGCAAGTTCCGGCAGAGCTGCTTTGGTAAAATCTGGACGCCTGCCCCTGCTGCAATTTGCGTATAGGGTGAATTGTGAGATCAGCAGAATACTACCCTCAATTTCTACAAGAGATTTATTCAGCTTGCCATTCTCATCAGGAAATATACGCAATTCCTTACACTTGCGAACCGCATCCGGCAGCATACCGGGGTTATCACCATTGGTGAAACCCACAAATATTAGCAAACCATTCCCAATTTGTCCGGTAATTTTATCGTCCACCCGGCAGGTAGCCTTGCTAACTCTTTGAATTGTAAAGCGCATTAGTCTATTTTGAAACCATGAACCTCGTAGCATCCGGCATTGTCTATCCATACAGAACCTTCGGAGAAGGGTGGAATATAGATGCCTAAACGGCCGAACTTAGCACCTGGTCTGATGAATCCTGCACTGATGGTGGTTCTGTTCCATTCTGCTGTAGCAGTGGTTTTATCCGCGAATTTATTGGTGATTGTGCCATCGTCTTTAAAAACTATGAAGCGCATTTGCACCTGAGGTGCTTGTGGGGAATCGGATTTCAGGTTTGCTCGCAGATAATAACCCCCATAACGGCGAACTTTGAAAGCATCACTTAGGATAAGCACAGAATTAGCCGATGCCTTTATGCGAATTGATCCATCCCCTTCATACGACTCTGTGCCATCCACAATAACTGGACTGGTGCCACCAGTTCCGGGATCCAAGGTTACCGCCCAACCATACAATGCTTCCGAGGCTGTGCCGGACATGGCTTCAAAATGCGAATTAACCACTAAATTAAGGCTGCCATCCACATCCTTCTCTGTAAACATAAGCGAAGAGCTGACAAAACAAGAAGTAAGTAGCAACATGCAAGTTGCTAAGGTTAACAAACCGATCACGTGCTTCGTCATTTAATGAAACCTCGCTCATTTAGATATTTTAATACTACTCCAACAGATACAGCATTGATAAGCAAATTGGAACCACCATAACTTATAAAGGGGAGCGGAATCCCTGTAGCTGGAACCAAGCCAATATTCATCCCAATATTTATGAAGGTCTGAAACATAAGATAAGCCATTATTCCGGCAGTGGCAACCTTTCGTTCACGAATTTTTAGATCGTTTACATTTCTGATCAGCCGTGAAAAAAAGGCAAACAGTATTAAGAGCAATAACATGCTACCCACAAAACCGAATTCTTCTCCAATCACCGAAAAGATAAAATCTGTATGATGTTCCGGCAGAAAGTTCATGTTTTTCTGAGTTCCCAATAGCCAGCCTTTGCCAAAGATGCTCCCGCTTCCTATGGCAATTTTTGCTTGAATAATCTGATATCCTGCCCCAAGAGGATCACGAGTGGGATCCAAAAAGGTAAGGATTCTGTTCTGCTGATAATCCTTCATACCCATCCAAAGGACAGGTGTTACAAGCGCGATGAAAACATTTATGATGCTGGCAACTGTGATGGCAACCCAGGATAATCTGGCACGCATCAAAAGCAAAATCAGGATTATTATCCAGATCGGAATGGCAAATACCCACAAAGAGCTTACCAGGCTAACAACAGGGCTAATGATAAGCAGGATATAAAAAACCGGCACATCAGCAGCAATAAGCATAGCCATCAGGGATGTCCAAAATACCAGTGTTGTTCCAAAATCTGGCTCTATAATAATAAGGCTTACGGGTAGCAGAACCAATAGAAAGCCATATAGTATTTGTTTATATTCATTTAAGTGTTCTTTAGATATTATGCGGGACACCATCAAAATAGTAAGAAGCTTCGCACTTTCGGATGGCTGCAAGTTTATTCCACCTATGCTGAACCAACGATGCGAACCGTTTACTGCAGGAGTAAACAGCACCACTACCAAGGCAAGCATGTTCAGGATAAACAGAGGCAGAATTATTATATCGAAAATAGGCATGGGTAAGCGAATGAGTAAAGCAATAGCTCCAAGTGCCACAAAGGCAAAGATAAGCTGTTTCCACCAATTGTTTTGGGTTTGAACATGCGTTCCAATAACCGTAGTGGAAGCACTATATATGGCAATGCAACCCAAAACAATTAGCAAAACCAACATAATAAACAGGTTGAAATCGAACTTTTTACGGTTAATCATCGCTAACATCCTCTGCTTCCTGCACTCCTGTATCCGGAATTGGAGCATCCAAAGCGGGTACTTCCGGTTCAGTTGTTACATCTTCCACCGTCCTGAATTGAGGTGGAAGCGGAGCAGCTTTCTTTAGCTTATCCAAGTTCCCCACGTAATAATTGAATATCCTGGCAGTTATTGGTGCTGCAAGAGCTCCTCCCCCACCTGCATTTTCCATAAATACCGTTACCACAATTTCCGGCTTGGTTGTTACAAGGTATCCACAGAACCAGGCATGGGTAGTTCGTCCCATCGAGTTTTCGGCAGAGCCAGTTTTTCCATACACAGTAGCACCGTTTACTTTGGCATTTGCCCCGGTTCCACCTGGAGAATTCACCACAGACCATAGCCCTTCCTGAATTGTTTTTATGGTGGAAGGTTTCATTGGTAAACGCTTTCGGGTTAAAGGCATCACTTGATCACGCGTTAGCCTGCCTCTTCCAACAGTTTGTTTTAGCAGATGCGGCTGAGTCCACAATCCGTTATTTGCAATAGCTGCGTAGAAAGCATTCAGCTGCAAGGGTGTGGATAACACTTCTCCCTGTCCTATGGATAAATTTACCTTATGCCCAATAATGCCCTCGTTTTTCCCGTAGGTTTTACGGTACCAATCTGTGGAGGGAAAGAAACCCGAACGCTCGTTGGGAAGATCAATCCCTGTTTTCCCAAACAAATGACACGCCAATGCATAGCTTCTCATAGCATCCAAGCTTAATTTGAAGGATAAATCGTAAAAGAAAACATCGCACGAAACCATTAGAGCTTCAATTACATTGGTGCTGCCATGTCCACGGGGATTCCAGCAACGGAAGAAACGATTACCAACTTGCATGCCTCCCACACAACTTGCCAAACGTGTGAATGCATTGATAACCCCATTATCCAAACCCATGCCAGCCGTAAGCGGTTTAAACACCGATCCCGGAGGGTATGCGGCATGTATCACTCTGTCCATCATAGGTTTTTCTGTGCGGTTTAGCATCGCCCAGGTTTCCGGTTCTATGCGTTTCATAAAGAGATTGGGATCGTAATCCGGCTTACTAACATAAGCCAAAATTCCACCGGTGCGGACATCGCTTACCACAATTGCGCCATTCATACCTGCGGGGTAAGAGCTTGCCACAAATTCCTGCAAATCATTATCAATTGTCAACACTGCCGAAAGCCCATTCAGTGGCTCTATATTGCTGTTTTCGGCAAAAAGCTCTAAGCTTCTTCCTTGAGCATCCACCTGCACGATTTCGCGTCCATCATAGCCCCTTAACAAAACTTCATAATATCGCTCCAAACCAGTTTTGCCAATGTAGCTATTAAGCGAATAATCCTCTTTTTTGTATAGTTCATACTCTTTTTCGCTAATCCTGCCTACATAACCCGTGAAGTGATTGGGATAAAGGTATTCTCTGGTAGAGCCAATTCTAAAGGAAAGCTCCGGATAATAATTCATTTGTTCGGATAGAATGAGGATTGTATCGTAAGGAATGTTGTCTACTAAGAGAATTTCC
>JAQVMI010000251.1 GCA_028703735.1 Candidatus Cloacimonadota bacterium
TCTTTATGAAGATGCAGATACCAAATCTTTCTGGTTTTGAGCGTTCAAAGGGTATGTCTAAGCTTATAGATCAGATGATTTTACTTGCAATAACACGTGGAGCTATTGCTGGTGAACTTATCATGACTCCAGATTTATCAGAGGTGGTAAGAGTTGCTTTGGTAGACCCTGCCACCATTGAGTTTAAACTTCTTAATGGTAGGTATATTCCTACACAGGACAATGAAAAGACTGTACTGGATATCCCAACCTTTGTTTATGAGGGAATAGACGAAAAAGTTGACGATCCGTATGGAAGATCTCCAATATTCAGTGCACTTAGCATGGTTCTGTTCCAATTACAAGTTCTCAATGATATAAAAGCGGTTGTGCATAATCAGGGTTATCCACGACTTGACCTAATGATTATCGAAGAAGTTCTTTTAAGGCGTATGCCTATTGCAATTAGGAACAACGAAGAGAAAAAAGAAAAATGGATGAATGCCAGACTCAATGACATTATTTCCATGTACAACAACCTCAACCCAGATGACGCATTTGTTCACTATGACAGTTTAAAGGTTGGGGAAGCTGGTGGAAAAGGTGGCGGGGCTCTCATAGACCCAGAGAAATTGATGCATGTAATAGATAATCTCATACAGAGTGGCGTGAAAACACTTTCTACTTTGCTTGGCAGACGTGGGGCGGGTCAGACAGAGAGTTATGCAAAGGTAGAGATTAAACTATACATGGCAGGCTTGGCTGGCATTCAGCGTTATATATCAAGTTTCATGGAGAAAATCCTTACACTTTATCTAAATATGAAGGGAAAACAGGGAATAGTTGAGTTTAGGTTTAGTCCGATCGAAATTAGATCTGAACTTGAGCAGGAGCAATTTAAAGCGACAAGACTCAACAATATCGCTGTCATGTATGACAGAGGATGGATTTCTCAGGAAGAAGCTGCAACGATGGCAGTTGGACATGCACCAGATAGCCCAGAACCAAGGGTGGCTGGAACAGTTGTTAGGAACTCAGACGGAAGTCCTGTGTCCGGAACAACTGACACCAACCCAAGAGCTGGTGGTAATACAGATAGTTCAGGAAATTAACTTAGAAAGGGATGTGGTATATATGCCTAAACCTACAGAACAGCAATTACAGATCATAAACAGCAGATTTAGTCAAACAGCACTTACAGAGGATAACTGTTATGTTTTTCCTAACCTGATGATTGACAATCTGCCTACTTCGTACTTTTCGATAATTCAACCAGCTTTACTAAATACATTCATGGAAGACGTGAAAAGCGGAGTTGCTTTGTTGTTAGTACACAACAACAGAAAGCTTCCCATAGGCAGATCATTTGACGCAAGAATCAAAAGTGAGTATGTTCCGGATGGGAATAGAGAAGTTCTTACACTGTATGGAGATTTCTATGTCCCACTCGGCATTACAGTAGAGGGAGGGGTAACTACAGACGATATTGTAAAAGGCATTGATACTGGAATTAACTTTGCTACCTCTATTGGATTTAATGCAGATGACTGGAAGTGTTCAATTTGTGGTAATGATATCAGAGATTATTACGCTTGTCCTCACATTCCAGGGAGAAAGTACGCTGTTGAGCGTGAAGGCAATGACGTAGTTGAGACTTGCTACGTGCTTGTAGGAGAAAACGGTGCGGGCGGGTTACTGGAAGATTCTCTTGTATATGCAGGAGCATGTGACAGAGCAGGTGTCATCAGAAACTTCTCAGCAGATGTTACAGATTTTAGAGAATCGTCTAAACTACAAGTGATTGATGACATAAAAAATGTACCAGTAGAGTCCTTAATTACACAATATTACACAAAAAACGGTTCTGTTTTATTTGCAGATACGCATGAGAGGACATGCGGTACAGATTATCTGAAAAAAAGGAGTGAAGACCAAGTGTTGTTGGAAAAAGTAATAGATGTTCTTGGCAAGTTTGATATAAAATTTGCTGACGAGTCTGAACTTGAAACTGTATTATCAGAATCCTTCGCAGCGAATCAGGACAAGGCAAACGAACTGGAAGAGGCTTCTATAAAAGTTGGTTCTCTGACAGAAGAGTTGCAAAAAGCAAACGATGAGATTACTCTTAAAGACGAGACGATTAAGGAATTGACAGAAAAGAATGAAGAGCTCTCTGAAAAAGCCGGACTTGCTGAAACATATCGCAAGGATCTGATTGAACAGGCACTATCGGCTGGTGTTCGTTCACAGGGTAATGCCTTTCCGTCAGAGATGTTCGGTAAATTCCTTGGAACACTCTCTGTGGACGAGATCAAGACTGTGATTGAGAAGTTTAAAGCTGAGTTTGCATCAAAGTTTGACGGAGCTGGTTTCGCTAATGAAATGAACAACGACGGCAAGGAAAAGGAACTGGGTCGTGACAACTTTGAAACCGAAGCTGAATTCAGAGATTTTATCGCCGACAAAGCGGTGGAATATGCTTCTGAGAATGGTGTAACCATTACAGAAGCTACCAAATCAATGTATGAAAAGTACGGTAAGGAGAGTGAATAATTATGGCAGGGCAGACCACAGGTTTACAAAAAACATATATTACAGAGGATGCACAAGTAGTTCGCTATACCGCAGTTACTCGTGGTGTGGCTGACGGTAGTTGTGTTACTCCTTTAGCGGATAATGCGATTCCCTTGGGTGTTATCACTAATGACGAAAAATTGCGTGTTGCCCCCAGTGCGGGCGGGGTTCAGGCCGGAAGAAATGTTGCAGTACAGCTTTCAGGTATTGCTGAAGTTACTCTGTCGGGTAACGTAGATTATGGTGAAAGAGTTATCATGGCTACTGACGGTAAGGTAAAAAGAATGCCGCAAAACCCAGGAGTAGCTGAAGTAACTTCACTTAAAGTAACAAAGGCACCTACTGCTGCAGGCGATGTTACCGTTAAACTCAATGACACTGACATTGATGTTACCTTAGTTGGTAATGAAGACGCTACTGGTGTTGCTACAGCGATCGCTGCTGAAATTAACACTGGTACCACGCATACCGCTACTTCAGTTACTGATACTGTAACTATTACTGCTGTCGATAAGGGATACCAAGTACCTCCAACATTTGATGGTGGTTCTACTGGAGTAACCGCAAGCGTTTCTGTTACCACTTTAGGTAAGGAAGAAGGCAACGGGTCGTTCAATATACTCGGTTATGCAGAAGCTGGAGGAACTGACGGTGACGTTATTCCGGTAAATATCAAAATCAGCCACTACTATGTGCCATAAGGAAAGGAAGGGTGACAAACATGCCTAGCACACAATCTGTACATTATGATAAACTTTTAACTAATATATCTGTAGGGTACACTAACGAGGAGTACATTTCCAGCCAGATCTTGAAGGAAGTACCTGTCGATAAGCAGTCGGATAGATACCCTGTATACGGCGAAGAAATTTTCGTCGCTCATGCAGATAATCGTGCCCCTGGAACTGAAGCCAATGAAATCCAGTGGGACTACAGCGATGACACTTACTTCTGTGAAGGACACGCCCTCAGAACGAGGATTCCGGACGAAGTAAAGCAAAACGCAGACAATGCATTTGACATTGAATCTGACGCCACCACTTTGGTAAGTGAGGGCATCCTGCTTAATAAAGAAATTTATGCGTCAAACCTGCTTCTTAACCAAGCAAGCTATGACCCTGATCTTGTTGTAGCCACTGGTGGGGGCAATCAGCCTTTGAAATGGGACAATGCCAATGCAGATCCTATCGCACTTGTTGCTCAAATGAAGGAAGCGGTTCACCAGAAAATCGTTCTGGATCCAAATACCCTTCTGCTTTCCTACCCTGTGTATAACAGGCTGAGAAGGCATCCAACACTGCTTGCATTATTCAAGACCAAAGAAGTTTCTCTTGTTCCTTTGGATATTATGAAAGAATTCTTTGAAGTCGATAATATTCTTGTAGGCAGAGCGGTTGCCTCTAACGGAGCAGGTGCTAAGAGCTATGTATGGGGCAAGTCTGCTATTCTGGCGTATGTTCCGAAAGCTCCAA
>JAQVMI010000252.1 GCA_028703735.1 Candidatus Cloacimonadota bacterium
ATAAGGGCAAGGGAATGCACCAGGGCAGCTATTCCAGGCAGGATTGCTATCTGCAATTTGGCTACCGAATTTCCGAAAGTCAAACCGGATTTCATCTGCAACCCATAAAAGCAGAAATGGCGGATTCCACCACTGTGCGCTTTGTTGCCAAAAACTATCCTCGTACCTGGAATCCTGCTACTGAAGACATTTTAGCGATGGTCGGAGCCGATATTTTGAATGCTAATACCGCCATAATAATAGGAAATTACGATCAGGAGAACAGTAAACGCCTGGCAGATAAGCTTTTGGAAAGCAATACCGAATTTCTATGGCTGGGATATCAGAATTCTGCAACCGCACCAGAAAACTACCTTGTCCATCCTGTTTGGGTAAATTGGGTTGCGGAAGATTCGCATAATGTAATGCGCAGTATCACCTTAATTAAGAATTCCGGAGAGTGGCAGATGTACGAAGGTTTATGGGAAAAACTGCCATAATAGATCAGTTTTGCACTATTTCTTTCGCTTGTTGCCTGCTTTGCCCGTAGCGCAGGATTCTAATCCTGCGTAACCGATAATTATTTACCATTTCCTCCGCTTTTTGTGCTCAGTTATAGTGGTAATAATTCCTCCCTGACATGCGATTCGGGGAAAAAAACACCTTGGTTTAATCACCCGTGTTTCTAACTGTGTCTTCCATCTATCCCTTATCCTACCTTGTAGTATCAAAAGTGCCTGCAAAGTAACTGCAAGGATACTGGAACCAGGCTGTTAAAAGGCAGGAGTCATCGCGGACATAGTTATCATTGAAGCAGTCTATAGAGCTTGTTTGGCAGCGAGGACTAATGCAAGCAATGATGGCGTATGGTGTTCGCATTAGTCCTTTGCGCTGCTGTAATTTGTAGTAAGCTCTGGAATTTAGGAGAAGCGCAAATGACTCCTGCTATCGTCCTCCACATGGGTGTGATAAATGGGTAGCAGATATTGCTTTTGGGGGATAATTGTTTGGCTCACTTTCATAATGAGTGGGTTCTATTGGCTGAGGCGTGATAATTTTAGAAACAAGGATTTAAGGAGGTAAGGATTTGGAGGATATATCAAAAGAAAGGCATCATTCTACATGATCATTTATGAATACTCCATAATGAAAATCCTGAAATCCTCTCAATCCTGCAATCCTCGTAAAATAATCTCACTCGTTGTGAAAGAGAACCATAATTGTTTAGCTTAATAGCAGGTTTGTCAGTCGGCTTTATCAGATATTCCAATTGGAATTCTTCACCCGTTTTGTTTGCCGGAAGCGAGAATCCGGTATAATGAAGTCCATTTGGCTAACATAAATAACAACAAGTATTTAGAGGTTATAGCCAAATGGACTCCAAACCAGCTTTTTATGTAATAATCAGATGTTCAGGTTAGTCGTTTTCCGCCTTAATCAGGTAAAAGAATCTATCTCCATCGTTGGTTAGAATTATACTATGCTCTGTGGTGGAACCAATTAGCTCGGAAAAGCTTCCATTTGGTGCTACATCACGGTAAATGTTAAATCTATCCACCTCCGCAGAATAATCCCAGCTTAAAGTGAACCGATTTGAAGCAACCATATATACTATATGCAGGTTGCTAATTATTGGCAAATCCTGCCAGCTAAGGGCATAATAGCCACCGATATTGTTAGTCTCTTCCAGTTCAGAAACGGAATTTGTAGCATCCAGATATAGCCATGTCCACCAGTTTGCAGGATAGCTCAGGCTAATTCCGCTGAAGGTGATAACCAATGTATCTCCGGCAGCAATGGCATCAATCTGCGTGGACATATCTGCTGTTAAACCATATTCCGGGGGAGTGGTTCTATCAAAGAATAAATCTGCCCAGCAAAGCGTGGAAGCAAAGGTGCCGGAATTTCGGATAGTAGCACTGCAGGAGATTACTTCTCCGGTATAGGGATCGGGATTGCTCCAGGTAAATCTGGTGATCTCCAAATCAGCTCTAAAATCGCTCCATTGAATGCGGTTGTAAGTATCATTCTCATAGGCTGGAACACCAAAATCACCACTTACATTTGTAAGGAAAACCTCCCCTTCGTTTACCGTCTTGCTTATATTACTGCTGCCATTCCAGGTGTTTGAGGGAAAGTTTGCCCCATCGATAGTATAGGCATTTGCATCATCCAGCCTAAGTAGAGTTCCGCCCTCGGCACCACTTTGGAAAGTGCAGTTGTTGAAGGCATGGCTGGAATTTACAAACGCTCCCGGCTTTACATGAACGCCTTGAGCGTTAAGATACTCGAAGATAGTCCATTCTGCACTAATCGACCCATAATAATTAACCTCAAATCCTGAATATCCTGTTCCATAATGGGTTACAGTAACCGGCTCGGACTCATTGCCGTCCAATATCAGGCTGGCATTACCCAAAACTTCCAGTGTATCACCTATAGCTATGGTAGAACCTCCAATGGCTTCAATTGTACCATAGTTATTTATCTGTATATTTCCAGTGGTATTCAGTGCATGTCCATTAAGATGAAGGGTGGCATAAGCTACCATAATGTCTCCCTGATTTCGCAAATTCAGGTCGGTTAACAAATATACATCTTGCGAGCGGGTTTCGGTTCTGTCCGCATTTTTCATTATAGAAATTATGCCGAACCATGCGTTATCCGGATTTGCATCCACCCTGATGGTCTGCTCTTCATTACCAGTAAACAGCAATAATTGGGTGTGGTCGTACCAACTGCCATTTACATGTATATCCAGATTTCCTTGTATCGTGTGATTAATCCCTTCATTTTCCTCGTAGTTTCCATAAAAACCACCACTTTCTATGTTCAGGTTGTGCATGAACACAGGCATGTTTGGTCGGAAAGAAGCCTCATTAGCGATGTCGATGCGCAAATTGTATAGCTGGATATTATTTATGGCAGTAAAGGATTGGTCTGCTTCTCCATTAAAGCTGATTTCGGACGTTCCTGGATACAGACCCGTAATAGGGGTATTACTAAGGTTATAGTTAGTAAAATTACCCGCTATGCGTAGTTCATTTACGCTACCGCCAAGATTTAAGCCTGCTCCATCGCTGATTACTATATTCCCATCCACATCCATAAAGTTATAGCCTGTAGTGCCAAAAGCTCCTTCTATTATACTAAAATCGTTGGTTATATAGCCACTAACATACTCTTGCTGGATAACTCCCAGCCCATCGCAAGCTTTGTTAACGGTTAGATTGTAGAAATGGTATTCCACAGAGATGTAGCTGGGGTTGCTTCCTATGAAATTAACCGTTCCACTGTTGTTATAATAGGTGTGGGAAGTGCTTCCTGTCCAATTACCCTGAATTACGATAAGCTCGGGAGCATAAAAACTGCCGGACATTAGGTTTATATTATTGCTGATCTGCAGATTGGTATTGGCATAAACTGCATTAGCTCTGGTTATAGGAATCAGGCTGCCATCATGATTGCGCATTGGAATCCCGGAATTGCGATTGTTGGCTTTATCCACAGTCAGATTGTATAGCCAGGAGGTATCAGCTACCCACAAACTCACATCGTTAGTTCCGGAAAGATGCAGATTCCAGCCTGTTGCTGAAACGTTTTCCAGGTTCAGAGCAAAGCCTCCGTCAGTTTGGATAGTGCCGCCGGTTATGTTCAAAGTTACGTTTGTATTAGGGATTTCTATTCCCTGATCGTGGAAATAAACCAAGCCCTCTGTCATATTCAAAGCTGCTGGTGATGCATAACCCCACAAACTGGTACCCGAACCACCATGCACATGGAATTCACCCCCCCATATATTCAGTGTTCCGTTCAAATCGATCCAGCCGGAAATATCCTGATAAAGATCCACCCGACAGAAGGCGTTTACATAAAAGTTTCCATAAATCCCATCCTGCCCCAGATCGTTGGCTGTAAAATTACCAAAAAGCAGATCAACCGCACCATTCCCAAAATCATACACATTACAGGTTACATTGGCAAAAAGCAGCCTGAAAGCACCATAGTTCTTGTTGATAACCAGCCGGTTGAAGTTTTCGGTT
>JAQVMI010000253.1 GCA_028703735.1 Candidatus Cloacimonadota bacterium
TTTGGGGGTGCTTTCCTTTGGAGGCACAATCCATATCTGAACCTGTATGTGGCATCTGGATTTGGCTTGTTGGGGACGCTCTATTTCATAATTCGGGTGAAATGACAAGCTTACATTGATCTGGGTAGGATTTTTTCAGCGTTGTTCATCGTGGTAATGCCATTATATCTATCCCCATGGGTTTAGTAATGCAGGGGATAGGAAGTGAAACAGGGAGTAAAAGATGAATCTTAAAGATGCTTTCATGCGTTTTCCAGAGCTACGCACAGAGAGGTTAAGGCTGCGAAAGATACAGGCATCGGATGCTGAAATGCTTTGCAGATTATACAGTAATCCGGAAGTGAACCGTTATTTGGATTGGTATGGACCGCAGGTGGTTTCCGAAGCAGAGGTGGTGATAGCATTTTTAGAGCAGCAATACAGTACTGCAAAGGCTTTACGGTGGGCTTTGACACTGCCTTCAACCAATGAACTGATTGGTACAGTTCTGCTCTCCAATTTTCAAAAATCCGCTTTGGCAGATTTGGGCTATGATCTCGCCAGACCGTATTGGGGAAAGGGTTTGATGCAGGAAGCTCTTCTGGAGGTGTTACACTTTGCCTTTGCAGAGCTGGGATTGATTCGCATTTCGGCTTATGTACGTCCCGAAAACACAGCCTCTGCAAACTTGTTGGAGAGGTTAGATTTTGTGCAGGAAGGCACTTTGCGCAAGGCAGGCTATCACGAAAGCAAAAACGAGTTTTTTGACGTGCAGCTTTTTGCCAGAATCCAGGAAATAGATTAGCGTAAACCCAATCACACGGATAGTGTATTGCTAAAGCAAAGGATAGCTTCACTTCAGATACTCGTTCATTAGTTTAGCTATTTGTTCTACATTAGGATCCTTTAGAATATTCTCGTGAGTTGCCTCTACTTCGTGGATCGTAATATTTGGCGCAAACACCTTCCAACCCAAGCTGCTATCGTGAATCATATCCGGATGCTGCACTCTTGCTTTGAACAGGATAAGCTCCCAGGGATAACGCTTTAGAGGACAACTGTATATAGCTTGCACATTAGCTTTGCGCACCAGACTGCGGTTTTTGAAAATACCCTGATCCTGGAATACTTCTTTGGCAGTAAACTGCGTCTGGTACCCTTTTTGATCCTTAATCTTCACTTTCAAAAGATGCGGCATTCGCTTCCAGTTCTTTGCAATCTGCTTTGCCCTATGCAATTTATAGGCTATTTTGAGGCTGGGAACAGGATTGTAAGCATAGGTTTCAAAAAGGAAAACCCGCGGAACCTTTGTAGAGGTTTGGCGCATAATTAATGCCATTTCCACAGCTACTCTGCCTCCAAAACACCAGCCAGCCAAAGAAAAACCTTGCTCAAAACGCTGGCTTTTTAGTATTTGCAAGTAATATTTTGCCATTTCCTCGATGCTTTTATGCGTTTTATCTGGATCAATTAAACCCAATGCCTGCAATCCATATACAGGTAAATCTGCCGATAGCTTAGGAATTAGATTCACATAACCCAACACATCGCCTGGAAGTGAGTGTACAAAGATCAAAGCAGCTTTATCCGGATTCCCCTTTTTTAGCTCTACAAGGCAGAATTCACCAAAGGCATTATCTTCCACGCTTTGCAGAATCAAACTTGCTGCCAGTTCTTCCACATCTTCACAGCGGAAAAGCTGTTCCACTCCCAATTGCAAGCCTGCGTGCCTTAGTTTTTGAATTAGTTGCATGCTAAGGATAGAGTTTCCCCCAAGTTCAAAGAAATTATCCTTTATGCTAACTTGTTCCAATTGCAATATTTCTGCTATAGCCCTGCATAATACTTCCTGTTCAGGGGTGTAAAAGTGAACAAATTCCTGCAGCTTAACCGGTGTGGCTTGGTCTGGCTCGGGAAGGGCTTTAAGATCAATTTTTCCATGTGCTGTCAAAGGGAATTGGTTAAGATTGGCATAATATGCAGGAACCATGTAATCGGGCAGGGATTGCAACAGATGCTTGCGTAAATCTGACCCCGAAGGAGGTGTTCCTGTGCAGATTGTATAAGCACAAAGGTATTGATGATCAATCGATTCGCTACGGAGGATTACCACTGCATCCAAAACCTGAGGGTGTTGCCTAAGTTTTGCGGCAATTTCACCCAATTCAATTCGATGTCCCAAAAGTTTTACCTGATCGTCTGCTCTGCCAACATAATGCAATTCTCCGGTTTCGGAATAGGCTACTAAATCTCCGGTGCGATAAAGCCTTTCGCTGCTGTTGTTTATAAAGGGATTGGACATGAACCTTTGGCTGGTTAATTCCGGCAGGTTCAAATAGCCTTTTCCCACTCCGGCACCTCCCAGGTAAAGCTCTCCGGTAGCTCCTAATGGCATCAGCTTTTGCTGGGGGTTTAGAATATAAGCCTTTAGATTGCTAATCGGCTTACCAATGGGGAAAAACTCACTGTAAGCATCATTTGTAGCATCGTGCAGGGTGGCAATTATTGTTGTTTCGGTAGGTCCATAGGTGTTTAGCAAGCGTATCTTTCCTTGGCTGAAATCCTGCCATAACCGCAGTTTTTCCGGCAGAGCTCTTTCTCCCCCAATAATACACAAGCGCAGTTTTGCAGGAGCGGGGCGTTTATTCAGGTCTGCAACTATCGCATGCCAAAATGCTGTTGGCAGGTCTATAACGCTTATTTTTTGCTCTTCCACAAGCCCTAAGAAATTATCCACAGAATCCTGGGTATCATCTCTGCGGAAAACTAAGGTTGCTCCAGCCAACCAAGTGGGGAAAATTTCCTCTGCGGAAAGATCGAAGCTAATTGCACCAAATTGCAGAACTCTATCATCGCTATTTAACTGAAACGCATCTATCACTGCAAAATTATGGTTTATCAGGTTTTTATGGCTGATCAGCACTCCCTTTGGAGTACCAGTGGAGCCAGAAGTATAGATTACATAAGCGGTGGAATCCCCATCAGCAGGGCAGGGAAGCTTGGCAGAGGGAAGGCTTAGGATGCTATCAGATAGCAGCTCCAAAGAAACAAAGCGGCAATCTTGCTTGGGAGAGCATAAACTGCTAAAAGTCTCTGCTGCTTTGTTATCTCCCAAAATTATGCGCAATTTGGCATCGCTAAGCATAAAGCTTAAACGCTGCAAGGGATATTTGGTATCCAAAGGTAGATAGGCAGCTCCCACTTTCCAGATTGCAAGCATAGCAGTGGCAAGCCAGATACCCCGGGGAAGGCAAATACCAATAATATCACCGTGATTAACTCCTGAATTAATCAGGTAATTAGCCAATTGGTTAGAGCGATTTTCCAGCTCCTCATAGCTGAAATCTCCTTCGGGACATACTACTGCAATATGCTGGGCATAAAGTGACAAATTCTGCTGCCAAAGTGCGGGATAGCAAGTGTTAGCAGGGTAATCCTTTCCTGTATCATTAAGCTCATACAGCAGATGCTGCATTTCCTGAGGAAGGATTAGCTGAAGCTCATTTATTGGCAATTCGGGGGCTTGACAATAAGTTTCGCACAGTTTGGTGTATTGCTTTGCCAAACGCAGGATCAAATCATCTTCGTATAGTCTGGTGCGGTATTCGAACCAACAAAGCAGTTCCTCCGCATCGTCCTCCACCGTGAAGAGCAGATCAAATTTAGAGGCGTCACTGCCAATCTCTTTCATGCCAAGCTCGAAGGGTGCATTATCTGCTGCTTCCATGGGGTAATTCTGCATGATAAAGATAACTCTGGCAATTGCTTCGGAGTGTTTATCGTGTTTAGGAAACAGATCTTGCAAAAGCTGCTCGAAGGGATAATCTATATTTTGCATGGCTTCGGCACAGTGACGATTTTCCAAAGCAATCTGAGTGGATAAGCTGTTATCGCCATTAAGGAGGGAGCGCACAAAGAAGAGATTGGTAAGCAAGCCCAGCAGATTCTTGGTTTGTGGCAGGTTGCGTCCCGCATAAATGCTTAAGATAGTGCTGTCTTCTTGTCCGTTATACTGTAACACCAGCACCTT
>JAQVMI010000254.1 GCA_028703735.1 Candidatus Cloacimonadota bacterium
CACCTGTTATTAATACCGGACAATCGAATTTTGCTGCTTTCACTATTTCGGAAAACATAGTTACCATTGCAGGAGATGTGCCCTTCATACCAATTGCCGCAATTTGCAGGTCATGCACTTCTTTTACCATTTTGATGGAATCGCTAAGGCGTTCCAAACGGATAAGCAAGTGATTTGAATCCAAGGGTTTTTCGATAAAATCTGTGGCACCGTTTTTTATAGCAGATACTGCATCGGGTATGTGTCCGCTACCCGAAATCATCAGCACAGGAAGATCAGGATAGTTTTCGTGCACATCTTCCAGCATCCCAAATCCATCTTGAAGTGCCGGATAGCACATATCCAACATCATTATATCGAAATGCTCATTTTTCAAAGCCCTGGTGCAGGCGTTTACATTGGTGGCAGTTAGAACGCTATAGCCGTGGTTTTCCAGCAAGCTTGCCGTAAGCTTTACAAAGATCAGATCATCATCTGCAAGCAGGATACGGATACTATTCATTGCTATTTCCTTTCAGCCAAAAAGAAACAGTGGTTCCTACGCCTTCTTCACTTTGAATATCCATTATTCCACCCAGAGAATCGATTATTTTTTTGGTTTCGGGGATGCCAATTCCAGTCCCAGATTGATTGGTGGTAAAAAATGGCTTCCAAATATCTTCTTTATATTTATTGGGAATGCCAATGCCGTTATCTTCAATTTCTACCAAAACTCTCAAATTCCCCTGAGGAGAGCTTACCCCGGGGAAAACCTTCACCATTATATGCAGAATACCACCTTCCGGCATAGCTTCTATGGCGTTATTTAAAGTATTGGTTACCGCTTCTTCGAAACGTATGGGTTCTATAAAGGCGGGTATAGACTTCAAACCATAGCTTTTAACTAATTGGATGTTTTGGGGCAGCCTTGTTCTGGCAACACAGTGTTCCATGGATGGTATGATGTCCTGCAATTTCAGTTCGTAATCCTTCAATTCCGTAAAACGCTGAAAGGCATGTGTGAAGGTGCGCACCTTTTCAATTTCACCGGTTATAATCTCGTAATACTCTTTGCGAACAGGATCATCATCTTTCCCCAAAGCATCCAGGGATAAGATAATATTTGTGATATGACGACGCACGTGATGCGAAAGGCTGCGCGCAATTTCTGCCCATTGCATTTGTTTCTGGATGCTATCCTCTGTTTCGATAATGCGATGGAATGTTATCAGATAACGCATTTGGGGGGATTTTACCCGAAACAAAGTAACCGCATAATTTCCTTCTTTACCTAAGGATACACCTTCGGGAAGTTCATAAATTTCCTGCCCTGTGCCAATAAAGTTTATCAAAGCTTGATAGAGCGGTGGGAAAGCTTTTTGCAAGTTTTTAGCGGTGGGATCTTCGCTATTTTTTGCCAACATCAGAGCACTGCGATTACAATGCAATATTTGCGGAAGCTTCTTTATCAGAATTATGCCATCGCTTAAGTAGTTTGCTCCCATCATAGGTGTTTTTTGTATTTTCTGGTAGCGTAAATGCAGCAGCAGAATTACCAGCACCAAAAACAGACTAATAAAAGGAGCGTAATGGATAAACAAATTGTACAAAAGCTTATGAACAGGGAAAAACTGATAGCGAAAATATCTAATCTCTCTACTGGAGCCAATGCTAAGGATGGGAGATGTTTCAAAGCCAGTTTTCACCAGGGAAAAGCGAAATACATTATCCTCGGGAAAAGGGTTTTTAAGCCTGGCAAGGCGGACTGCACGATAATTTATCACTTCCAGATAGTCATCATCCGTTTGTAAAATTATCTCCTTACGTCCATCATGATCCAAATCTCCAATACCCCAAATTGCTTTTACAAATCCCTTGTAGTTGTGGGGGACAGAATTCAACTCATCATCCAGAATCATCAAACCCTTGCTTTTATCTACCAGGTATAGCCTGAAATCTCCCGAGTTATCTATTTCCTGCAAAAATTCCGGATGCTGATAACGCTCTAAGGTGGAGGCAAGTTCCAGTTTTTTAGTTCGCTGTAGCCTTGTTCCTGTCCATTTGAACACAGAAACAGCATTTTTGTAGTTTTCGCTGCCCCAAGTGCTGTTTACAACATAAATTTCCGGGGTTCCATCCAGATCCGTATCGGCAGCATTTAGTGAAACATGACCATAGCTGGAGAATAATTTCTCTGTGGCAAGCAGCTTTCCTTGGGTGGAAAGCACTATAATCCAGCCACTTGCATCATCAATGCCATTTATCGTAGCTTGCGTGTTTTTAAAGGCATAGTTAGAGGTAATTATCTCTTTTTTGCCGTTGTTATCAAAATCGTCCCAAAGGACAGAAGAGAGATTACAGGGAGTTTGAAACTGCCACTTAATTTTTCCGGTAGCAAAATCGTAAACCACTAAACCACGTGGATTTGCTGTGAAACCATCCACAGTTTTACATAGCAATTCCAGCTTTCCATCACCATCAAGATCATCTAAGATAACCGGGCTTATCTGACCATAATATTCCAAATCTGGATTGTGCATGGCAGCATCGTTGCGGGCAATACTTTCGAATCTCTTAGTTTCGCGTTGCAGGGGAATTTGCCAGTTATATTTTGCTGCTTCCAAAAACACAGTGTTTCCGTTATTGGAAGTATAGAACATCCATCTGCCATTATCTTTGGGGTCTGGCAGCACTGTTACAGACCGAAATTTATGCAGAGAGTTTATTTGCGAGATAACCTTGCCCTTGGTATCTTCTACATAGATGGAGTTAGTGGTGGAGGAAGATGAATCCCAACTAATAAGATATTCGGTATCATCTCCTTTCAGGTCTGCAAAAATCCATCCCTGAATTATTGTATCGTGCCGGTTAACTTCCAGGGGATAGAATTCGTGCGTGTCAATCCTTCTGGCGATACGGCATCCGCTGATGGTGAAGACTATATACAACAGTAAAAAACACTTTTTCACGTCTAACTCCCTTAAAAAATTTAGCAAAAAACACAGATCTAACTTTCCAGCTTCCGTGTCAAGTTAATTAATATTGGCATACTAAGCAGGAGTCATTTGCGCTTCTCCTAAATTCCTGAGCTTACCACTAATTTCAGCAGCGCAAAGGACTAATGCGAACACCTTTCACCATCACATCTGCATCTATGAGCCCTCGCTACCAAACAAGAAATTGGCAGATCCAAAGATATCAACGGCAGCGATGACCCCTGCTTCAAACACGGAATCAATAAGGAATCAATAAGGATGAAGTCCTTATTGATTCCGTAATGATTCCTCAATTCAAGCAAGCAAGGGTGGCATAATCCACAGGTAGATATTGGGCAGACTAAAGTACTTCTTGACGTGTAATCGCACAGCATGATAGTTGTTCAAAACACAAATACCCGGGAGGAACAATGAAAAAGCGCATCGCAATATTGCTGGTAGTGTTGCTGGTATTTTCGCTTGCAGCCAAAAAGGTTAGCCTTGGCTCTATAAGCGGAACGGTGAAAGATGAATTTAGCAAAAAAGGTATCGCAAATGTGGTTATTTCCATTACAAGCAATGGAAAGCCGATTGGCGATATTTCTACAAATAGAAAGGGTGTTTTCAAGCAGCCCAAGCTTTACCCGGGAACTTACACTGTTACCACCAAAGCAGAGGGTTATTTAGCTTATGCAAACGAAAAAGTGGTGGTAAGATCTGGCAAAGCCACGAAACTAAAGATCCTGCTGTCCAAAGATGCTGCGCAGAAAATTAGCATGGATATTAGCATAGGTGCCCCCCCTGTTTTTAGTGAATTAAGTGATAATATAGGATTGGTTTCCGGCTCAGCTGCGGGTTCTGCTCGTTCGGAGATGTACCCATACTCGCCTCCCAGCCCATATACACGCCCCAATGTAATGATGCCTCGGGTTCCACCGCCATCTGGAACCGATGATTTTAGTGCCATTAAGCCAAATATCTTTCATAGTCCCTTGGCAGAGCCGCTTTCCACTTTCTCTATAGATGTGGATACGGCAAATTACACAGCTATCC
>JAQVMI010000006.1 GCA_028703735.1 Candidatus Cloacimonadota bacterium
CTGGTGATGGTTGTGGTTCTGGTTGTACTTCCAGAGATGTCCAAAAGTCCCGCATTCACATTCAGGCTTTTGGTATTCCCCAAACGGACAGTGCTGCCCGGCATGATGTAAAGAGCAGCGTTGCTGCTATTTATATTAATGTTTCCGGGGCAGGTGAGGTTCAACCCATTGGTATAAAAATTGCCATTTTCAACGGTAAAATTCCCGGAATTGGCGAGGTTTATGTGGAAAATCATCGTTACATCCACAGAACGATTTCCATCTTTGGATTCAGAATCCACAGTTCTGCCGGAGTCAGATTTGTCAATAACGATATTGGTGAAACCCATGCTGGAAGAATAATAGGCGATAGTCTGTGCCATATTTCCCACAAAGGAAAAAGTGTTATTCGTATCATTGGCTATAGAACCTGTGCCATTAACGGTAACAACACCCCCAACCTTATGGACAAATCCATTGCCCATATCTTGCCAGATGCCGCTTCGGATACTGAGACTATTACTTAGGGTTACAGGTTTTTCAAAGTAACAACGGGTGCTGCTGGATTTATAGATGATAAGGCTATTAGCACTTATTTCTGTTCCACTGCGGGAGATAGTTTGGTCTGTATCACCATCAAAAACTAAAACACCTTGTTGAACGTAACCTACTGATTCTCCATAGGTAGTGTTATAGTCATACATATCTCCAGCAACATGGAGTTCGCTTAAAGAACTAAAGCATGCCAAAGACTGGATATTCAGGTTTTTCACATAGGTATCCCCATCTGAGCCTGATCTATAGTATCCCGAGATAAGATTCATGGTGTTGGCTACCTGCACTTCCGTTCCATCCACCTGCCAAAGAGAAGATGTTGCCCCAGATTTCTGAAGGGTAAAGTTCCAGAAAACCTCATCGGAGTAAATATACTGTGTTCCCAAGCCATCGAATATCACGGTGGATTGTCCTTGGGTAAATCCGGCGTCACCTACCTGATTGTTCCAGTCCCGTCCAATATTGATAGTTTGCGTGGAAGCATTGAATACCCCGTTCTGAATGATGAGGTCTCGGTTGATATATATAGTGCTTCCCAGATTTATGGTATTGGAACGGGTTAGTTCACGGGTATTACCTTCTTTATCCATAGCCATAAGGGGTGCCTGAGGCAGGTTTGCCTCCTCTCTGCTGGCAGCTTTGTTGATATAGAGATTGTACAGGCTTCCATAGCTCATGGCAAGGCTGGCATCGGTGGAGCCATATAGCTCCAGAATCCCGCCGGTGGGGTTAAATCCTGTACGGTTTGCCTGGAAACCACCTATCGTCCGGATGGTTCCTCCGGTGATGTTTGAGCTAAAGGTGTAGGTGGTGGAATTGAATATTTGAATCCCTTGGTTTTTGAAATCCAGGGTACCACCGCTCATTGTCAAGCTTGCATTGGCTCTCAGCGACCAATCGGATTGCGTTGTACCGCCATAGATGTTTACTGTGCTGCTTCCGGCGATTGCCAATGATCCATTCAGATCAACATAACTGTCGTTATTGGTAAGATTTATTGTCGCTGCATTCTCGGCACTAATAAAGCCGTAGATACCGAGATCCGCCAAATCATTGGCAGTAAAGGTACCTGCAATAATCTTAATTCCACCTGCCGTCCAATCATATTGGGCACAGGTTACCACCGCGGAGCTGCTGTTCATGCAAAAATTACCGCTGGCTTTATTCACTTCCAGGATATTGAAAGTCTCGGTATAATTGCAATACTGATCAGCAGTGCCATTAAAGATCACCCTGGAACTACCTTCGGTGAAAGCAGCAAGTCCCACCAGATTGTTCCAGTCTCCGGCGATGCTGATGGTATTAGACTGGGGATTTAGCACTCCACTTTCAATAGATAAATTTCCTCTAATATCAATATTGCCTCCCAGGTTAAGAGTATTGGAACGGGTTAGTTCGCTGGGATTGCCTTCTTTATCGATAGCAATAAGAGCTGATCGGGGCAGGGTTTCTTCCTCTCTGCTGGCAGCTTTGTTGATGATGATATGGTGCAGGTATCATAACTCATGGAAAGGCTGGCATCGGTGGAGCCATATAGCTCTAGTGTTCCGCCAGTAGGATTAAATCCTGCGCGGTTTATCTCGAAACCACCTACCGTCCGGATAGTTCCTCCGCTGATGTTTGTTGTAAAGGTGTAGGTGGGTGAATTGTAGATGCGAATCCCCTGATTCTTGAAATCCAGGGTTCCTCCGCTCATGGTAAGGACAGCATTGCCCCCATAAGACCAATCAGAGGTAGTGGTGCCGCCATAGACGTTTAAGGTTCCTTCACCACTGATGCTGACATCTCCGTTCAAATCCACATAGCCGTCATTATTGGTCAGGTTGATTATTGCGTTGTTAATGACGACGAAGGTGCCCTTTATGCCGGTATCAGCCAAATCGTTGGCAGTAAAAGTTCCCTGCGAGATGCTAATACCTCCCGCACTCCAATCATAGCTCGCACAGGTAACAACAGTGGAAGGGCTGTTCATCCAGAAATAACCACCCAATTTATTGATTTCCAGGATGCTAAATGTCTCGCTATAGTTGCATTGTTGATGGTTTCCGCTTCCATTAAAGATCACTCTGCCGCTACGCTCAACGAAGGCATTGATGCCCACTTGGTTTTGCCAGTTTCCGCTGATGGTGATGCTGTAGTTTGAAGCGCTTACATCCAGGATACCAGCTTGGATAGTAAGATCACCCTTGATGATGAGGTTACTGGCAAGGGCAAATCCGGTATTAGTCTCTATTATCACATTGGGCAGCCAGTTTCCATTGCTTACATTTATAGTGTGGGTAGAGGCAGAGAGATTGGAAGTTAGCTTCACAGTTCCCGCTGCTGGCTGGAAAGTTCCGGCATTTATGGCATTGATGGCATCACAGATGATCTCTGAACTGCCAATAACAGTATTGGTAGAGCCTGCATTTATGATCAACGCATTATTCACTGCATTAAATGTGCTGTTTTCCAGATTTAGAACTCCGCGTAGGGTGGTATCTCGGGGAATTGAGGAATCATAAAAGGTAAAACTGCCGTCCACGATAGAAAGATTGCTGGTAGTTGCAAATATCGGCTTGCCCTGCACCGTTGCTGTGGTGGCGTGGATATCCAGCTTGCCGTTCAGGATCAGAGCACCGTTCACTGTCAGGTTGCGGCTGCCCATATCCAGTTCGTTGCCCGCAGTGATGGTAAGGTTGCCCGCCACGAAGAGGTTCTGGCCTCCAGTTAGAGTGTAAACTCCGCCAGTGGTGGCAGTCCCGCCGATGTTCAGGGTGCCGAACTGCATCGTGCTGCCACGGATATCAATACTACTCGTGGAAGTGCCAATAAGATTGGTAATTACGGCTATGGGCAGGATGAGATTGGCGGGAGTATAGACCGTCCAGTTTCCGGTGGTTTCCAGTGTGCCGAGGGTGATGTCGTAGTTACTACCCCACCAAGATATCCCGTTCGTGGCAAAGAGTTTGGCACTGGAGTTGTTCATCCTGAGGGTGCCGGAGGTCGTAGCGCTGGAACAACTCAGCTGATAACTTTGCAGATTGCAGACGCCATCTCTGATATCGAATGTGTTTGTGACGACAACATTGGTAGCCAAGTTGACCGTGTTTGCACGGGAAACATCGCGAGGTTCTCCAGAGCGGTCGTCTCCGAAGTAGGTGGGTTGAGGTACCGAATCCTCTTCGCGGGTGGCGGCTTTGTCGATGCGCAGGCTAGACAGCGAGCCGGCGTTCATGGTCAGCGTGGCGTCCGTAGCACCATACATTACTACATATCCCTGTTCGGGAGCAAACGAGCTGCGGTTGCAGGTAAAGCTGCCTACGGTGCGGATATCGGGGACGTCGAAGAAGTCGCTGATGATGGAGTAAGTGAAAGTGTAGGTAGGCGAATTGTAGATATTGATGCCCACATCCTTGAAATCGAGGGTGCCACCCTCGTACATGGTCAGGCTGGCGTTACCGCCATAGCTCCAATCTGATGTTCCGATACCTCCATAAACGTTTATAGTACCGCCGTAGTTGAAGGTCATGCTGCCGTTTAGGTCAACCCAGCTATCATTATTGGTTAGATTGATGATACCATCAATGTTTACCCAGTAGGAGCCGAAGATGCCGGTATCCGCCAAATCGTTGGCGGTGAAGGTGCCATTTATCACTTCAATTCCTCCGGCAGTCCAATCGTATTGGGCACAGGTAACCACAGTGGTGCTGCCGTTTACCCGCAAAGATCCACCAGATTTGTTCACTTCCAGGATATTGAAAGTCTCGGTACTATTGCAATACTGATGAGCCGTACCGTTAAAAATAACACGGGCTGTGCTGCCTTCTGTGAAAGCAGAGGGACCGACAATGTTTTCCCAATTCCCGGCGATTGTGATGTTGTGAGTTTGGGGGGAAAACACTCCGCTTTCTATGCGCAGCTTACCCTTCACAGTTAGGGGATAAGAAAGACTGGCAGTTCCGGTTTGGCTAAAGGTGATGTTCTGCAGAAAACAATTGGGGTTTTTTAGGGAGATTGAAGGGTTTGCCCCGTCCATCATCACAGTGCCGGAGTTGAAATTGATTTTCCCATTGTCGCTGCTGAGGTTGTTATCCGTGATGCTCCCCTTTACGGTAATGGTTCCGGCATAATTATTGATCATGGTGCTGCCGGTGTAATTGTAGATATTGCTGTTCAGCGTGAACGGCTGAGTTGTGGCACTTGAAATCGTCAGGCTGGCAGGATAGGTCTTGTAAGCTTCAACGGCTGGCATTTGGGTTGCAGAGCTGTAATTGATCAGATTTGCGCTGGTGCTGCCATTGAACTGGATGATTCCATAGGTCATCTGAATGTTTGATCCAGATTGAAAGGTCATGTTCCCCTGCAAATTGATCCTAGGGTTCAGAGAGCCTATAGAGGCAGTGGAGCCGGATTCCCAGGAGATGTTTCCCGTGGAAACGATAGGACCACCGCTGTTCATCACCAGATTACCATGCATGGTCATGTGCCGCACGTTTAGGGTATAAGAACCGCTGATAGTAAGGGTGGCTCCACTTTGGAGGATCAGGTCACGGCAATTGCCGGTAGCCCAGATAACCTGAGGACTGCGGGTAGTACCGGCAGGAATAACTACATCAGTAGTGAGGGTGGGAACTGTTCCCGAACTCCAGTTGGAACCGGTATCCCAATTGATGGATGTGGCACCTGTCCAGTTCACGGCAGCCAAAAAGGCTACCCATAAAAGCATTGTGGCGAGTGTTACAACGAATTTCATCTTTTCTCCTTATATGTTATATGGTTCGATTAGCTTTAGCTATAACCTTTCTTGATAGCAGGGAGCGGCAAAAAGCACACCCCTGCCTATCAAATTCCTTATTTGAAATAGTCTCTTGCCACATCTGTGGAAGCTGTCACTTTGTAGAAGGACTTCTCCGTTATTATGGCATCAGTCCTGGTGCGGTTTGCGGTTGTGGCTATAGGTGCACCCCAATCTGCCACATATGGGCTAAGGGAACGGTATATCTTGTAGGAAACAGCACCCGGAACCACGTCCCAGTTTAGCACCGACGCTCCTGCCAGGATTGTGATGCTGAGGTTTGTTGGCGCAGTTAAGGCAAGCATCGGGGTGCTGAAGCTAAGTTCATTGCCATAAGCCGTTCCGGCAGCGTTAATCGCAAAAGCCCGCACAAAGTAGGTGGTGTTTGGTAGCAGATTTTCCATCAACAGGTTGTAATCCAAAGCTACTGGCAGCTTCAGGGTGTAAAAGTCATCTGCTGTAGTAGGTTCTGGACTTTGACCCCAGCAGATTCCACAGATGGTGATTTCGCTAAAACCATCGGAACTCACTATTCCTCCAGAACCGGCAGAACCACTGGAGATATCTGTTATTGGTTTGGTTGTTAATACCGGCTTTGTGATGCCAATGCCGGAGACCATCACTGCTTCAGTTTCTGCACCTGTGCTGCTGACAAGAATACTATCGGCGAATACTCCTCCACTGGCAGGGGCAAAGCGAACCAGGATGGTTTCGAATACCGATCCGGAGCTTGGAGCTATGCTTACTTCGGAGCTGTAATCTCGCTGTTTGCCACTTTCACTAAGGGCAATCTGGAAGCCTGTGGGAGCAGTAACAATCAGATTGGTGCTAAGCCCTGATCCTGCCACAAGGAATGATTTTATAGCCGAGTTTTCTCCCACTATTATGCTACCAAAGCTTTCCAGCACCATAGGCGAAGCAGAAACCAAAGGAATACTAAGGGTGATGAAGGTTACCGATTCGCTATATACGGTTCCGGCAAGGTTGGTGGCATAGGCACTAACATAGTATTGTGTGCCTGGCAGCAGATCGGTTAGATAGCTGGCATATATTCCGCTTCCTTCTCCATCGGAAGTGTGTTCATCGGCAAGAGTTGGATCGGGCAATTCGCTGATGCACACTCCTCTTGCAGTTATGGCGCTTCCTCCATCATCAGTGATGTTTCCTCCACTGGTGGCACTGGATTGGGTGATATCAACTACTTCTATTGCAGTAAGCGTGGGAATTGCGATTCCAGTTCCGCTAAGGGCTACCTCTAATTCCGGCACATCCAGGGTAACAATGGATACAGTGCCGGAATAGGGCTGCGCTTGGGTAGGTTCAAAGAATACATAGATGGTTGTTTCTGCCAAAACACCGGCAACCGGGTAAAGGGTTATCTGGTCTGTTGTTGCCCGCTCGCTTCGTCTGCCGGAATTGAGTGAGATTCTGAATCCTGCGGAAGCATTCAGTCCTACGTTTCCAGATAGATCGGAGCCTGATACAGTGAAGCTTTGCGCAGCAGAGGTGGTGTTTATTATTACTGATCCAAAATCTATCGGGGAAGCTGGGGTTACTATTAATTGCGGGTTTAAGGTAACAAAGGAGAGAACATCTCCATAGCTCCAGCCCAATTCGTTATAGGCAAAAGCGCAGTAGTATATCTGCTGCCCGGCTTCAAAGCCTATAGGAGAAGCGTCGTAGGTGTTATTGCTGCCCGATACGAAGTAGTCATTGCCATTATTGATGGGATCGGGATCTGTTCCATACTTGAAGCCCCGCCAGCTAATCAATCCACCTGTGCTTATGATCTGGGCGTTCAGTATTGCCGAACTGCTTGTTATTGATGTAGCAGCCAGGGTTTGCACTGTCGGAACACTGGCTCCGCTTCCGCTAAGCGCGATGGTTTGGGTAGCAAGGTGGTCTGAAGTTATGCTGATATTCCCGTTGTAAGCCTGGATGGCGGTGGGGGAGAATTTCACCGTGTAGGTTTCTAACTCTCCGGGGGATAGGGTGTAAGCAACTGAGCTTGACCAGCGGTTGGGGTTAGATTCTTTTAAGCTGGACACAACTTCAGCTCTGGTGGCTGCCTGAATGCTGTACCCAGCAGGGGCAGTTATTGTGCCACTTAGATGCAGAGAACCGGTTGCTTCAATATTAAAATTCTGATTGGCGGTGGTTCCTGTTTGCTGAACCCCAAAATCTACCACTACAGGGCTGATGCTGATGCCGGGGCTGCCGACAGATATTTCGATGGGAACAATCTTTACAGGCGTAATCGGATCGTTTGAGGTAATATGAATCTCTGCCTGATAAACACCATTATCCATTCCCTCTGTATAGATTTCAATTATGGGCACATCCGAAGCTCCGGGAGATAATACATTGAATATAGTGGTAGTTTCTCCATAAAAACTGACCCAACCTGTGGGAGGATTGCTGCCTGTGATCACGATGTTATCGATATGGATGTCATTGCCATATTCGCTGATTCCCAAAAAACCAAGGTACAGGTTGTGTTCATTGGCATAAGCCGAAAGGTTGATTGTGTGCTGCTGCCAGCCATAAGGAGAATTGTTGCGGATGATAGGTTCACCCACATTTTCCCAGTCTTCCTGCACTCGAATCATCTGAACCTGAATTCTATCGTAATCCGTAGCATAGCCACTGTCATGAAACATCCAAAAGCTAAGGTTGATATTGCTGTATCCGGTAAAATTAAGGATACCGGTACGCAGACGGGTTTGGTTTCCATCAAGGCAATTGTAGGAATTGAAATATGCCAGATACGATCCATCCTGAGGATTGTTGTTTTGCGGGTGAACCGTGCCGGTGGAGCGATTCCACACGCCTGCTGTACTTACTTGCTGAACCACAGAAGTGCTCCATCCTGTGGGAGGGAAGCCGGTTTCGAAGCTTTCAGCCATAATAACATCTCTGGAGCGGGTGGGATATTCGATAGTGGCATTATAGCTAAGGGCAGTATTTCCGCTATCGGTAATGGAAAGGGGTTCCGTGTGGCTACCGTTAGGCAGGATTCCCTTTACTATCTGGGTTGGATTCACCGTTATCTGAGCTCCCATACCGTAACCGGTCAGGCTAATGTTTATTGGTGCTCCGCCAGCATTATGAGTGATCACCAGAGTGGAATTGTAGGCTTTGGGTTCTGTTGGCATAAATACAACCTGCACCTGTATAGATGAGCCGGGAAGTACCATGAATTCCGTAGTACTGGTGCGTTGGGGTTCATCCCTTTTACTTCCATCAACTCTTGGGTCATTGCGATATATGTATGCCGTGAAATCATCCGGTAGCAGGAGACTGCCTGCCAGAGTACCACTACCGCTATTGGTGATGGTGAGGTAAGAAAATCCACTCATAGGGATATATATATCACCGAAGCTGAGAGTGCCGGGATTCGCTGCTATGTAAGGAATTTGGTAATTCCAGTTGATGCGTTGGAAAAGATCACTTTCAAAGCTGGGACCAGAAAATGCTCCGCTTTCACCGCTGAAACGAAGGCTGCCGGAATTCTCGTTTTTACTAACGTTACTCATTCCAAACCAGGTATTTTGAGGGAAAACCGCACCAGTGATGCTAAGATGTTGGTCATTATCGATATTTAACAGCCTGCCACCATAGCTGCCGTTGCGGAAAGTGCAGTTATTGAAGCTGGATTCCGGAATCACAGTGGCTCCGCTATAAATATTTACTCCATAGTAATCCAAGTATTCGAAGATGGCATATTCAGCGGCAATCGAGGCTCCGGAATACACATTCAGGCTGTAGTAATATTCACCGCTTCTGGAGATAAGAGCAGGCTGACTGCTGGTTCCGAGGGCAGTTAGTTTGCCACCGCTATTTACATTTAACATAGTGCCGGGCATGAGTAGCTGCGCATTGGCATTTACCAAAACTTCGCCACCACTGTTTATATTCACATCACCGCCTGCACTAAGAACCAGGGAAGCAAGCTGCAAGATGCCTTGCTGAACATTAAGCATGGATAAAGCAGGCATAGTAAGAGAGTTGCCCAGGGATACGGAACTGCCGATCTCTTTGTTAATCGTCAGGCTCTGGTAGTCTGCAGCTCCCCCAATTGAAAGCTGTGCATTTTCGCTGCCAACAAAGCTTAAGTAGCAGCTTTGCAAAGTTAATGAAGTTCCGGCATTGGTGCCAAGGCTCTTGTGGAAAGTGTAGCTACTGAAGCTTTCACCGCTTAAGGTTCCGCTGATAAGATGAACATCACCGGTGAACTCGGGTGAGTAATTGTTTATGTGGCAATTTCCTCCGCTCAGGTTTATGTTCAGATCATGGAATTTCATTATGTAAGATACGATCTGGCGGTTGCCGGTTCCCAAAACATTCACGATTGATCCACCGCTGTAAAAACCATTGTTACTATCTATTACCATATTGTAATCCACAAAGTTTCCATAGAGATTTATGGTAGAGGTGCCGGCTATGCAACGCAGTCCACTACCCATTGGCAGCGTGAATCCATCGGCAGGAGTATTGAGGGTGGAACCATCATACATAACCATTACACCGGTGATAAACTCATAAGAATCGGCGGTTACGGAAGCTCCAACACCCAATACCAGCGGATAAGCCAAACCCAGGGGTTTGTTTATCTGCAACACACTGAAGGTTTCGTTGCTGTTTATCGTGGAGCGTTGGTTACCAACAAAGGCTACAGCTCCGCTTCCCTCGATAAACCCAAGGCTGCCTCGGCTATTTGTCCAATCGCCATGCACATTCACAAGGTCTTCAAAGAATGCTGCATTCAAAGCCCCGCCCACTATGTTCACATTGCCATTCACCTGCAATGTTTTATGGTTCACCAGCATTGTTCCGCTAATGATTGTAAGGTTATTGAGGGTAGTATCGCTACCGAGCATCAGTGTCCCGGTACCGGTTTTGCTTAAGGTAACATTGTGCAGATAGTTACCTGCTGCCAGATCGATGTCGGCAGATCTGGTGCCGGTGAATTCTATCGTTCCGGTAGTTTGCATAAAGGTGCCGGAAATTGGAGCACTTAATCCCCAACCCAGCTTAAGATTACCTCCGCTAAGCAGGAAATTGCTGGAGGCACCAAACTGGATACCTTCATTGGTAATCTGGAAAGTTCCACCATTTACAACCACATAGCCTGAGATAGTGATATGGTTACCTGTGTATGGTGCATCCAAGATAAATAACCCGGCTTCCACACTAAGCTGAGAACCCACTTCCTGGGTAAGATCATCCAGAACGGTGAAAGTTCCCCCATCCACCATCAGATGTCCATCCAAAACAAGATCATTGCAAGTGATGCTATTGCCATCCGGCACATAAAGATCGGTGGAGGCCTGGTGGCTAAGGGTGCCACCTACGATCATATCAGAGGCCGTTTGCACCAGCTTACTGCGCTCGTTAATGGTTAGATTTCCCGTGATATTCATGTCTGTATCCAGAGAAACCAGATTCTGCAGATAAGTGGGGCTGGTCTTGGCAAAAACGACGTTGGCGAAAGATTGATTGCCATCTATATGGATATCAGAAGGGTTATTTCCCATGAAAACGATTAAGTTAGTCCCGCTTAGATTCGCCGTTCCTCCCAGAAAATACCAATCTGAGTAGCATTCAATCAGTCCACGAGTTATCTCAGAGCTAGAGCCTTCATGCCAATATACCGTTCCATGCACTCGCAGATAGTCATTGGCTGAGATCATCTTCAGTTTGCCATAAATTTCCAGGTCGTTGCCTACCGTTACCATCTTTCCGCACAAGTTGAAGGTTCCCGTGGGGATTATCAGATCACCGGAAATATTCAGATCGGTAAGAAGGGTAATATCTGTATTGCGATTGGGCTCTGTGCTTCGGGATAAAGCAGCAGCTTTTGTGTCCTGTCCCAAATCAGCACTGCGTCCATCTTTGTTAATGATCAGATTGGGAATTGTGCTGGGGGGTGTGATGGAAACTGACGCTGGAGTGCTGCCATATAGCTCTACAGAGCCACCTATGGGATTAAAGGTAGTGCGTGTGCAGATGAAATCACCCGTGGTTCGGATAACTCCACTCGTAATGTCGATATTCATCTGTGTGCCAAAGGAGGCGGAGATGTTTATGCCTACATCCTTAAAATCCAAAACTCCGCCTCGCATCAATAGGCTTAGGTCACCGCCATTTGTCCATACACTGGGTGATAAGCCACCATAAATGTTCATCGTTCCACCGGTAATTTGGTATGTTCCCACCAAATCAACCGGCTGAAAAGTGTCCTGATATATGTTTATAATCCCACTGGCAATATAGTATGTTCCATTGATACCACTGGTTGGCATGTCGTTTATGGTAAGTGTGCCTCCACCCATGGATAATGCTCCTGCCTGCCATGTATAATGATCTATAGTGGATACCCCTTCCACAAAACTGAGCTGACAATCAGGACTATCGATTTTTAGATTCGCAAAGTCTTCACCAAAACACAGTGACAAGCCATCGCCATTGAAGATAACTGTGCTGGAGGCTTCATTAAAACCGTTTGTGCCCAGGTTGTTTTTCCAGTTTCCGCCCACATACATAGTGTGGCTGTTGGTGATAAAACCACCGCTATTCAGGATAAAATCACCCTTGATGTGAATATCAGAATTCAGCGTGGTAGAGCTTATAGTATTGATCTCCAGATCGTGAAAATAGCTACCGACCGGGCAGGTGAGATTAACATATTGGCTTAGCAATTTTACGGCACCCATCTCAAACTGGAAACTGCCCAGATTGGTGAAAGTCCCTTTTAGAATGATGCTTTTGAAAGATTCTGATCTAAACACAGAATTTGCACCTATATGAAAATTCCCTTCCACCACCATATCTGCATTGGACATTACTCCAAATATCACGGAGGCTCCGTCAGACTTCTCGAGGCTGAGATTGGGGAACCTTAAATCTGTGGTATTGATATTCAGGTAGCTATCAAAGGATGAGATGAATTTTATCTGACCACGGTAAGGGCCGGAAAAATAGGTACCGGACTTGGTTGTCCAATCTCTATAGCAAAGCAAGGTGGCATCGTTATTCCCCATGAACAACGTGGAATGGTTTTCCCAGGTGATGTTTCCTGACACCAGGAATACAGTACTGCTATTCATCAGCTTCAGGGTGCCAAACACCTGCATATCTTCCACCACCTCAAAAATTCTGGCTTCCACAGTAAGCATCGCTCCAACTTTTATCAACAAGCTTTTCACCTGAGTATATTCAGGAGCAAGAGATGCCGTGATGGCGGGATAGTAGTTACAGCCACTGGAGATAACGACGGCATGGTTTGGCCCCGGAACAAAAGGAGGTTGCCAATTGGCAGCAGTGTACCAATTACCGGAAACATTACCTAGCCAAACGGAGGAATCGCTAACTAAAAGGGTAAATTCGGTGGGATTATCCCACTGAGAGCTTACGCAGATGCCATAGTACCCGGCCGTAGATATCGTATATTGAAAGGATTCACGTCCCCCAGCACTGATGTGAGCAGAGGAAGCCAAGGCATCCATACGGCCAAACAAACCTGTGCCTCCACTTTGAAATAGAGCAAAATCCAGATCGGCAACTTCTTCTGTTACATCCATCTGGAAGTAATAATTGCCGGGCTCCAGCCATGCATCCCACACCTTGGCAATGTCCACACCTGACCAGGTGAGAAAGTTTGTGCCCAATACGAGGCTTTGGTTTACATTACTGAATTTCATTATGGCTATTTCATCTTGGGCTTCAGCATTACTCTGATTGATTTTTAGGCCATAGATGTTATCTTCCAGGGTGCGGTTATCTATCACAATGTAGTTATTCCGCACAGGGGCTTCGGAGATGGCAACCGAATTTTCAAAATCTGCTGGGTAGTCATCGTCAAATAGCTCCACTGACCATTGATTTTCATCATCTTCTTCTTCTTTAGAAACACTTATTACACCCCAAGCAGCTTGCTGAGGGTTTAGTTTCTGAAAATACGGTGTATCCCCAACCCTTTCAGAAACATTGGGGCTTATCTCTTCAAATTCGCCATTCGGCCTGATGTCGAAATCGCCATAGCTGCCATCAGCCGCTATCAAGACATCATTGTGGTCGTATAGCTTTATCCTGATTCTGGCTTTATTGGTATAGCCATCTGGATAAACAGCCGTGTTCAAATCCGGCACCAGCCAACAATATGAACCATCATTATCGGTTTCGGTTTCTAGGTAAACCCAGTTTCCACCACCATCTAAGCTGTATTCCAAAGAAACCCAGGTATTGCCATGAGGGCTATGCCAGGTGATTTCATGTACGCTTCCAGAGTATAAGGTTTCTCCTGCTCCATTACTACCCCAATCTGTTCCGCCATTGGGAGAAGTAATCTCCATAAATATGCCATGGTTCCCGCTATCGTCATAAACATGTACGTAATAATAGCCTTCCAGCATGGATTTTGTGATCTGCATCATGGTGGCATGATTGGGATCGTGAATATAGACTAGGGCTGGAGATGGATTGTACCCCACCCCGATAATGGAGTGACCGGAAATGCTTACATGACAAGGAACGTTAGAGTTTATCTGCCGTTTGATCTCGTTGAATAAGGTGGTGGTAGTGTGATGAGTAGCCCATAAACCATCGCTGGCACAGCGGTATCCATTATTGGACACTACCTCCACGTAGGCATCGCAGAAATCCCAGCGATAGCTTTCACCTTCATCTCCGGTATCCATGGCCTGAGCCATTTGGTGTTGGATAGTAGGCACGTGATAATCTGTATCTGGTACTACTGAATCATATCTTTGATAGTGATTGGAAATCAGCCTTCCCATGCCCTTGTAATGATCCCACCAGGCTAGTAACATCGCAGCGGAAGTGGGGCTACAGCCGTAGCTCCATTCATAAAAAGGCATTTTATCTTCACCGGGAATAACCACCGTGCTTCGGTTCATGGTTTCCCGATTTACCAGATATTTCTGCCAGTCTTCCTCGAAAGTGTCACGTGTCCAAAAAAGGACGATCTCGCCTTTCAGCTTGGTGAATTCCTCTTCGGATATAACCTTTACATTCGGCATCAGATTGATGTATTTATTGGTGTTCTTGTAGGTAATTTGGTGCCACACATGCACGTAGCCCAGATAGTAGGTTTTACCAAAGCTATAGCCCTCCGGGAAAGCTTCCCTGGCTGCCTTTTCCAGCTTGCGTCCATAGGTGTAATGCTGTGAAAGGCTTTGGGAGGACTGGATAAAAACTGGCATATAGGGCTTTGCGCCTATTACCATATTGCCAAAATCACCCGCGCCACTGGCTCTTTTCCTGTCATTGGCTGTCAGTGCTTCATCACAACGGGTTTTTAATGTTTCCTTATCCGGAAAGGCACCCTTTAATGAGTAGTTCAGATGATAGGCAATAATCTCATCATCCGGTCCATAATAGGGTATGGGGTCTGCAGCGTAAACTGTTCCCCACATCTCAGCAGCATTCCTGTTTCCAATCCCGATCACATCAGATAAACTTACCGTTACCTCTGTGGCAGATAGGCAGGAAATCAGGATTAACAAAGTAAAAAATAAACTGAAGCGTTTCATGTTGTCTCCATCCTTTAAATTAATGATTTATTTATTAGTCTAAGATTAATATTACGGTATCCAGCAGCAGCCGGGCTTTGCCTTTTTAATGGGGGCAATTCATCTATATTTAAGCTTTTCCGATTCTGTAAGGGATTCATCTTATCCAAGAAAAGGCAAAGTTCCGGCTGACGGCAAGATTTTGAAGGTTGAAGGTTTATACGGAATGCCCTACTCTTAGCAGTACTGATAGCATCTAATAATGTGCGATGATTATTATCCATACAGAGTACAGTGCCTGGTTTGGGGGATTCCATGGTTATTACCGAATGGTTATATATCCTGGCAGAATTTTGGAATGCGGTTAGCTTCGCTGATTCAAGTTTTGCAGTGCAATCCATAGTTCCTACCATAGCAATATCCTTATTCAATCGCAAAGTTACTGGTGATACAGGCATCCAGATCGTTTAAATGAAAGGGACGACGAATTGCCTGATATGAACCGTTGCGCACGTTTTCCACTGCATTGCCAAGGCTTGTTTCAAGCGAAACGATCACCTTCACCGTGGGATAATTATCGTTTATATATCTAATCTGCGCAAAATCATCCACAGTAGAAGCGTTAAACAGCACGATATCAATTTCCTGGCTATCCAAAACATTGCAAAGCTCGCTCCTGTTGTTTACCGTTTTAGCGTAGCAATTCATGCTGCTAAAGTATTCCAGCAATTCTGCCTCTTCAAGAGGCTTGGGTTTGGCAAGTAGTATTCTCATCTTTTCACCTCTATAATACATATATCAAGTTCCGTTCCAAATGGCTAACACCTATATTATGCAATATATTAGGTGATTTGATGTGCTTTTTCAATAAGGCTTTTTTATCCAATAACGGATAAAGGATAGCTGACATACTTAGTAACTAATAGTGTGATATAGGTTTAGCGATATTCTCCGAAAACGGATAATAAACCGAAAACGGATAGTGAAGCCTCTCTCTTGCTCACTCTATTTAAAACAAGTTTTTAGCCACTCAATACCTTCCCAAATATATTTTGCGAAAGGTGTGGCAGGCTATGTGGAGATAGAGAACAGAGTGAGCAAGAGCCATGCAAATCCCGCCTTCGGATGGCAGGTAAATCCCGTAAGAGAT
>JAQVMI010000255.1 GCA_028703735.1 Candidatus Cloacimonadota bacterium
GTATTGAGCTGCGATAAAGCGCATCTTGCTAAACAACTGGGTAGCCTGCTTACGGTAAAAGCGAAGGTCTTCGGTTAATGAAGTGCGAAAGCTAACTATAGCCTCTCCAAAGATTAATCCGTTTTTGGTGCCTCCAAAGCTAACAATATCAACACCTGCATCGGCAGTCATTTCTTTTAGAGAGCATTTAAGAGCCACTGCTGCATTTGCCAATCTGGCTCCATCAATGTGCAGTAACATCCCTTTTTCGTGAGCAAAATCTGATAGAGCCTTTATTTCATCCACGCTATAAAGTGTGCCATATTCCGTGCTTTGAGAGATGGAAATTATCTTAAATTGCGAATGATGTTGATCCCTATCGCCCAATAAACGTGGAGCTATAAGCCTGGCAGTAAGCTTGCCATCTGTGGTTTCTATAGGTGAAAGCCTTGCTTGGGTGTTTTTTTGCACAGCTCCACACTCGTCCACATTTATATGTGATGTAGCAGCACAGATTATTGCGTGATATGGTTTTATAAGGGTTTGCAGGCATAAAACATTGGCACCGGTACCTGTCATTACAAACCAGGCATCACAATTACCACCAAATAGCTGTTCTATTCTTGCTAACGTCTTAAGCGTAAGAGGATCATCGCCATAAGCCTGACAGTAGCCTTCGTTAGCTGTTTGTAAAGCTTCTATAACCTTTTGGTGTGCTCCACTGTGATTGTCTGAACCAAAACTAATACTTTGCATTGTAAATATCCCATTTTCGTAATTGCATGCCAAGATATGCAAGAAGCGATAATCGTCAAGATCAACTCGTGTCCGTAAAAAAAGAATTTGTGTCTCTGGCGATTATAATTAGCTTTAGTATTATACTGGAGAATAGAGAATAATATAATAGAGAGGTAAGCCATGTCTAAAGCACATATGATAGTGCTTAGCCTGGTAGGCGAAATGCCTATGCACGGCTATCAAATAGGGCAGTTGGTGGATCAATTCAAGCTCCCTTTATGGGCTGGAGTTACACTGCCTGCCATATACAAAGCGATCCAAACCTTGGAAACGAAGAAGTATATTAGGGGTGAAGAAGTGCGGGAAAGCAATAACCCACCCAGAATGGTGTTTCATTTGGAAGCCAAGGGTAAAAAGTATCTTGCCGAAACGGTGCGCGGATATCTGGAAGAAGTCCATAAACACGGGCATGAATGGTGGTTTACAATGATGTTTGCCAAAAACGTGATGAAGAAATCAGAACTGCTGGCACTGATCTTAAAACGGATCAATTGCATAGAAGAAATGGGAAAAATCCAGCACGAAAAAAAAGGACTGCTCTGGACATTGGATAAAGACAAGGTGCCATTTGTGCACGAGCACATGATAACCTTGGGAAGCAGATGCGCAAAGATGGAGCTGCAAAGCTTGCAAGAATTGTATGATGATATTGCCACAGGGAATCATGATGGTTACTTTCTGGATGAAGGAGCGAGTTTGTGAATAAATACATAGTAATGACAATAATGATAGCCTTGGCTTTAGGCTTAGGGGCACAAGAAGATGCCTTTGCCGGATTGGGAAGCATTTCCCTAAGGCAAGCGCAAGAGCAGGCTATAAAACAAAATTCTGCCTATGCAGCTAAAGAAGCAGCGTATAGCAGTGCCAAATGGGGCAAGACCAATGCCATATCCACGGTGTTACCAACGCTTAGCCTTAGCGGTACCTATTTGTATATGGATCCGGCTACTACATATCAAAGCGGATCTCAGACTACTACTTTGAATAATGATATGCGAACGATATCGCTAAATCTATCCCAACCATTATTCTTGGGTGGCAAAGCGTGGCAGGCTTACAAGATGTCCGTAACATCCGAAGAAATGGCAAAGCTAAGCTTGCAGAATCAACGCTTTGTGCTGCTTAGCGAAGTGGAAAGCAAATATCTGGCTGCTTTGCAGCTAAAGGTGTTATACAACATCAGCCTACAAGAAATTACAAGTGCGAAAAATAATCTGGAACTTGCAGGAATAAAACAGGATAGCGGAATCCTTTCGCGGGCAGACTACTTGCGTTTTCAAAGCCGTCTGGCAGGAAAGCAGGTATCGGGGTTACAAGCGCAGACAGCTTTGCAGCTTGCTTTGCAAGACCTGGCGAATTACCTTGGAGCGGAAGAAATGATCATGCCCGAGGAGATCAGCATGGAAAGCGAAGCTGCTTTGATAGAGCGTCTGGATGCTTATGATATGGTTAGAACCAATGCCTTGAGTGACAAGCTGTTGCAACTGGCATTGACACATAATATAAATTACCGCATTTTGGGTAAATCGGTGGAGCTATCCGAGAGGGCTTATACCATTGCCAAGGCTTCATTCCTGCCAACCCTGATGCTTACCGGAAGCAGGCAGTATAAGGAAAACGGGATAGACCGTTATGAGTTTACTGCCTCTAATCAGATAATGCTTAATGCGTCCCTGCCAATTTTACCGGGTTTGGGGTATTATTCCGCAGCTCAAAAAGCTAAGGAAGAAGCGCGTAAAGCTGCTCTGGAAGCTAAAACAGCAACCGATGGGATAAAACTTGGCATTGAAGCCAGCACGCTAAACTGGATCAGCAGTGCCAAACAGGTTAAAAGCGCAGAGCTTGGCTTGGCTTACACCGAAGAGCTATACAGCCAAATGCAGGAGCGTTTCCGCCTGAACATGCTGTCATCCTTGGAACTGTTAGATGCAGAGCTGATGCTATCTGCAGCTCGTATGACATACACCAATGCTTTTTATGGCTATCTAAAATCACGCAGTGCCCTGATGCAAGCCCTGGCACTGGAAGATAAAACCGAACTTTATACCTTGATGGAGAATTAAGAGGAAAATATGAAAACGAGATCAATACTGATAATCCTTAGCCTGCTGTTGCTGATTAACGCATGCGGAAAAAAGAATGATAAAAAGCAAAGTAAACCCGCCAATGATGACCGTCAGGCAGTGATGGTGGAAGAGCTTAGCTTACGCCCCTTAGATGAATATATTAGCTTATCAGGTAAACTGGAAGGCATAACCGACATAACCATGAGCAGCGAGACCTCCGGGCGTATCCTGAAGCTGTATAAACGTCTGGGCGACAGTGTAAGCAAAGGCGAAAGAATTGGCATGGTGGAAAACGATGTAACCCAGATACGTTTGGAACAGGCAGAGGCAGCCTTGCTATCCTCGGAATCCACTTTTGAGAACGCACGCAAGAACCTTAGTTATGCAGAAGCATCCAAGGCAAAGAACCTGATCTCCCAAGCAGAATATAACACTGCACTTTCCGCTTACAAGGGTGCGAAGGCAGGATTCGATGGTGCCAAAGCAGCAAAGGAACAAGCCAGGCTTGCGCTTGCCAATAGTTATCTTGTAGCTCCCGAAGGAGGTACCATCTCTAATCTTATGGTGGCAACAGGGCAGTATATAAACCCGGGACAAGCAATTGCCTCCATCACCGATGCCAGCACCCTTATCCTTAAAACAGGTGTGGGTGAAAGCCAAATCTCCAAACTAAAAAAAGGACAAGCAGCAGAAATACGCTATCAAAACAGCAATAAAGCTTACAGCGGAAAGATAAGAGGTTTCGGAATAAGACCGCTTGCCAATACTGCTACCTATCCTGTGGAAATTGAAATAAACAGCACCCGTGATCTGCTTCCCGGAATGGTGGTGTCTGCCCGCATCTTAACCACACGTTATAGCAGTTTGCTTTACACTCCCATTACAAACATTGTGAAGGAATTTGACAAGAACTATGTGTTTGTAGTGGCAGAGGGTGATAAGGTGCAAAAGCGTGAAGTTTTGCTGGGACGCATCATTGGTGAAAATGTGGAGCTAATCTCCGGTGCGGAAGCAGGAGAAAGAATAGTAACCACCGGCAGCGAAAACCTTGAGGATGGCAACTTAGTTACCATCAGGCAGTAAGGAGGGGGCTGTGATTTCTGTAGCAGAGACCTCTTTAAAATACTCCATCCTGGTGAATATGCTCACCCTGGCTA
>JAQVMI010000256.1 GCA_028703735.1 Candidatus Cloacimonadota bacterium
AACATCATCCAGTATCTTAAGGCGAAACGCTTCACTGTAGCGGACATTAACATTACTTCTGAGAGAGGACTTCATATTCTTACTCCTGATTTTTGTCCACGATTTTCAGGACACCTCAACGTCTAACGCTTAACGCCTAACGCTTAACGCCTAACGTCTAATTTAACAATATACCAGAACCAACTTCCGTAAGCTGTTTAGGGTTAAGATTATATCCTTCTGCCAGCAAAGATGTAACAAATTCTGAGTGAGGGCGGTTTTTGCGATAATCAGGTTCCCGGGGTGGATGCTTTAAGTAGCGTTGTATAACATCGGGGGATTCTGATACATTCAAAACAGCCTGAAACAGAATCAGGTGGGGACGTCTGTAAATAGCACTCCCCAAGATTTTTTTATCCCCAATTGCCAGATCGGATATCCCGCGACGAGATACATTATTAACCCCCCATCTTGTTAGTAAGGAGATTATCAATTGAAGGTTATCTGCAAAGAAATCTGCAGATTTGGGTAACGTATCGCTAATCTGCACTTGCAAATATACCACACAGGCTGGGGTTAAGAGTACGGATTCACCACCGCTTAAACGCTTGAATATTTTCACATTATCTGTTATGCATTGTTCTAAATGCACATGCGTTTCCAGGCTGTTACTTGCTCCCAGCGAAAGGTAAACAGCATCGGGAACAAAAGCAGTAGAAATTATAGCTCCAGTAGGAGGGTAATTTCCTATGGAAGCTTTTTGCATACACTCTTCAATCAGTGCTGCATCCTGCAGGGGATAGGGAACTATCATGCGTCGCTTATTATAGCCGAAATCAGGTTTTCGGGATCAATTTGTTTCAGGATGATATTGATAGCAGAGGTGAGGGGAACGCAAATAAGCATGCCCACAATACCCCATAACCAACCCCAGAAAATTAAGGAAATCAATACCATAATTGGGGTTAGATTTTGATGTTTTGCCTGAAACTTTGGCTCTAAAATGTTTCCAAAGAACATCTGAGTGGCAATAATTAAACCGCTGAAAACTACTACCCTGAACTGAAATCCACCTTGCAGCAAGCAGATTATAATTGGAATTGCAGAGGCAATAATAGAGCCAATATTGGGTATGAAATTAAGCACAAAAAGCAGGATTCCACACACAAGCACAAAGTCCACGCCAAAAATTAGCATTAATATCATACCTACAATTGCAGTTGCCAAACTTATCATGGCTTTTACAGTGATGTATCGTTGTATTTGTGCCTGTATGCTTTGCAGAGTATCGAAGGTTTGTCCTTTACTATCGGCAGACAACGCATTGTGTAGCCTTGCATGCAGCTTTTTTGCTTCCAGCAGCATGAATATCATGAACACTAAAATCAGGAAAAGATTCCAACCAATATCCATGATTACGTTCATAGTGTTCGCAATAACCTTGGGGATGGAAATCGAGCCTCCATCTAATATTTGAGCGAAATCTAACAATGGGATATTCTCGTTCATCAATTCCATACGCGAAAGCATTTCGGTGAACATCGCAGTTCCATCAAATACCATTTGCTGAAACCGTTCCTGATAATTAGGCAATCCGGTTATGATGCTGTTTGATGCAGCATACATCAGGAGTACTGATAGATAAAAGAAAGCTGCGATAATAACCAGAGTAATTAGCAGAATTAGGATTAGAGGTACTCGTTTTTTTTTCAGGAAGGAGGTTAAGGGTGCAAACAGGAAGGTGAAAAACACTGCCAAAATCAGCGGTACAAAAATCGCCTTCAGGGTTTTTAGGATAATAACTACTATGGGTATTGCTATTATAGTTAATAATAGCCTAATCCACCGTAGTTCTTTATTGGCTGCTATCATTGGAAGCTCTGTCTATCAGGTATTATCTGGATTATTGTTCTCTTCGGAATCACGTTTCATGGGATCCCAGGTTGCCCGCTCCATTTCCTCTGCATCATCCTGGGGATTGTAGTCGTAGGTGGTATCCTGATCGGGGTTTAATGTGGGTTCCAGGCTTTGAAAAGGAGTAAAAACGGCTTCCGGTTCTCGTTTTATGCCCAGAACCAATGAGGCGATTGCCCCCAATAAAAAGGCTATGTCAGCCAGCCAAAATCCGGCTTTTACATGGATTGTAAGTATCTTGCTCATATCAAAAGCAGGATCCATGCCTGTATCTGCCTTGGCTAAAGCTCCTAACATTCCCTGCTTAAGGATGTGCAGACACACAATACCCACAATGCTAATTAACACAGGGATATAGTACATCTTGCGGGGCAACATCAATGCTACTATGATACCAATTATGGCAAGAACAAAGGCTGCTATGGCAGTGGGTTGAGCTTCGATCTTCTGTTTCTTTTCTTCTTGTCCGTCTTCGGCGTTCGTTGCACCCATAAGTTCTTTCATATTTAAAGGGGCTTCACCACCTGTTACCAGTTGGATTCCAGAAATTGTCATCAATTCTTGTTTCTCACAACTGACCATAAAAAAAGGCATAAAAAACGCTATGATCACTATTGCATACAATATTGCGGATATCTTCATGTATCCTCCTTTTTCTGAAATCATATAAATAAATTCACCTTATGCATGTCAAGCAAAATCACCTTGTTCACCCAAAAATCTTGGCAATACAGTGAAATTGCCCCTTGGTATCCATAATAATTCCGTAACATATCCCTAACACTTCCCAAATGGCGTTAGGGATATGTTAGGGCAATAATGGACTTATTTCCAGGTGCGGGATGTCTCTATGATGCCTAATTGTTTTAGGGGTTTCAACCGGTTTATTTTGTTTCTTACCAATCATCAAGGCAACCTTGGAATCTTAGAATAATAGCTCCCAACAAAAATAGTCGCCCTGAGTTTTTACACTCAGGGCGTACTTGTTCTCTTAATTTTGTGTAGACTTATTTGATTATTGCCATCTTTTTGGTTAGGTTTACGGAAGGAGTGGATAGTTTATAGAAGTATATTCCGCTTCCACAAGCATTTCCATTATTGTCGCGTCCATTCCAGCTTAAGGGGTTCAGCCCCTCTTTCACATTGTAGGATTGAACTAATTGTCCCAGCACATTGAATATGCTTACAGTTCCATTCTCTCCAGCTTTCAAGGCAACATTTATTGTTACGTTGCTATTCAATTTGAAGGGGTTAGGATAAGCATTTTGCATCATTGTAGATTGGGGTAGCACCGGTGGTACTTCACCTTCCACATAAACACTGATTGGATCGTGGAAAGTGGAACTGCCCATATCAATGCTTTCTAAGAAGTAATAATAGGTATTGCCTATTACCACTTCATCATCTACTGTTGTGTAACTATGGGTAGTACTGGTATTGGTAGCAGGCACCATAGTTGGTGTGATTAATATAGCTGTTGCATGGTCAATAATATCATTACGATACACACGGTATCCCAGTAAATCCGATTCAGAATGGCTAACCCACGTTAGTTTCACGTAGTTTTGAGCTGTAATGGTAGCAGTAAAACTGCTTAGTTCTACAGGTAGAGTATCCGCTTCTAATTCGAAGAAAATGGTATAAGTGTAGTTATTGCCTGCATTGAAATCACCTGCAACTACCTCTATATTTGTAGGAACCCAGTGAAATCCAAAGGGAGCTGCTTCCAGAGTATAATTCCCAAGCAGAGCACTGAGGTCTTTGTTATAGAAAGAACCATTGGTAAGCACGCCTGTGGCGACTGTATCTTTGTAAATACCCTGGGCAACCGGTGTGGATGTTACATTCAGGATGTAACGTATTCCCAGGAAGTTAGTGGTATAGTTTTGGTTTACATCCACAATTACAACAGAAGCTGGCACCCAACCTGCATAATCAGGATGTACCACAGTATAGGTTCCTGCTAATAATGGTTCGTTTCCAAGCGCACCAAACACATAACCAGTGTAAACAGGGGTGTCAAATGGTGCACCATTGAAGTATATCTCGGCTTGGAGATCTGCACCAGCAGGAGTAAGGACATCGTGAGAGCTTACCGTG
>JAQVMI010000257.1 GCA_028703735.1 Candidatus Cloacimonadota bacterium
TTTGCTCTTTTAATCTTTGTAGAAAATCCTCTGCTCTTCTCTGCTTTTCTCTGTGTTTAAGAAAGAAATCTTCACTTTTTCTCAATTTTCACTACAAACAAACCATTCTTCAAGATTCCTCTCTTTTCTCTTTTACTCTTTGTTGAAAATCCTCTGCTTTTCTTTGCTTTTCTTTGTGTTTTAAAAAAAAAGAAATCTTCACGTTTTTCTCTGTTTTCCCTACAAACAAACTACTCTTCAAGATTACTCTCTTTTCTCTTTTACTCTTTGTTAAATAATAACTTTACACTATTCTCCATATATACCACAAAGCACATCTCTTGTTCTTAAACAGAGCCTTGATTCACAAACAACTTGTATCATCTTTATTGCAATTATGGAATAAACTTTGCATAACTTTAACACAGTCTTCAGATTTTTATACCATAATAGTCCGCATATTCAAACGCCTCGATTGTTTCCAGGCTTCAGCAATCAAGGCAGTAAACCTTGTATCATCCAATAAATACTGGAGGAAAACATGAAAGCAACGGTAGCCAGCTTGATGATGTTAATTGTGCTTAGTGCACTTTTTGCAGAGGTTGGATTCTTTAACACGCTTGATTCAGGGCATTTTGCCGGGAAAATGGCAACTTACGCATCTGGTGATACAATTATGTATGTTACCCGCAGTCAGGATAATGGAATTGTGCTTTACAGAAGCACCAATGGGGGGAGTAGCTGGATATCTAACAGCAGCATATTTTCTCCTATTCCTCAGGGTGATACAGCCAAACCAACTCTTTCAGTATCTTACGGGGAATGCATTATTACAGCAGGCAAATACTATGCATGTTCACTGGATGGGGGGATCAATTGGCAAACGCCAATCCAATGGGATGGATCTTTTGAGAACAGCCCTTACATAGAAAAGTACGGTAACGAGCTAAAGCTTTTTAACCTTAGCTTACCCTATCCGGAAGACAGGCAGAACGAATTCCTAATTGAAGGGACTAACGAATTTGCCTCACCGCAGATTTTGATAGATAACCACGAAAGCACTAACGAAACTAATATGTACTTTATGGGACAGGACGTAGCTACCGGTACGGTTCGGATTAATGGGGACATGATAATAAAACAGGCTGGAGGCGGTGATAACAGCGGCTTTCCCACCTTTTTAGCTCCTGTTATTATCAGTGGAGAAGTGGTTAGCTATCCAGAATATTATCCAATTGATCAAGTCTTTCAGGGTGGTTTAATTACCCATGCTCCACCCCTGGATTTGCCAGATGGGTTCTGGCAGAGAATGAACGGAATTATGGTGGGACCACCAACATACAATCCCGATAACATTGTAATGATTGAAGTTAGCGGCAATAGTTACACAGGATGGTTAGGGAAAATACAAATTCCACACCGGGTTCATGCAGACGTTTGGGAGGATTACCCACTTCATCCCTATGCTATTGATGCTCCGCCTTTGTATCGCAACAATTTTACGGTTAGAGATACGCTTTGGTATCCTCTGCCCTCTGGAAGCTCATATGGAACCCACTTTGTTAATGGTAAACTATGGATCAAAGGGAATTTCAGCGGGCATCAAACCTGGTGTTCTGCCGATACCATCATGATTATTGGAGATATTACCTTAACAGGAACAACTCCAGGTGAAAACCCCTATCCTAATAATACTACAGATTCTGTAAACCTGATCTCTGAAAAAAGCATTTTACTAAAATACGGCTATCGCGATCCGAGTGATTCTACGCGGATTCATCCGCTTTGTAGGGCAGATAATGATCCCATCCACATTTATGCTTCGCTTTATGCTTTAGGAGACGGACATGGTAACAGCCGCAAGGATGGAGTGTTTAGCTTTGAATACCAGCACCCGCATGGCTCCATAGAACCAAAATGGATAGACCTTCCAGAGCAGGGACTAACACTATTTGATATGATAGATTTGCATCGCAACCGCTATCCCCAAACTGCGGCAGAGCCTTGGAATCCTCATCTCGATTATCCCTGGTACAATCCTCTTTATCCAGAGGAAAAACCTTATCTGGAGCGTGGAACTGTTAAGGTTTGGGGCTCGATTGTGCAAAAGCGCCATGGCTACCTGCACAGGTCATATTATGATAATGAATATCCTTCTGCTGGTGTCTGGAATCCAGCGTTAGATTATTGCGGGGCTACTTCTGCTCCCAATAATCAAACTTTTCTTTTATGGCAAAATCCTCCTGCTTATGCGCAGCTTACCACAAGGAATTATCCTGGAGCTACCGGAAGTGGAATTGGTTACAAGAAAACCCACGTTGCAGACCGACGCAATAGCCTAAGCTCTGGTGCTAACAATCCTGAAGAGAGCTTGTGGACTTTTGGGATGATGTTTAAAAACAAACCTGTTGATAATCCTGAGCTTGGATTTAGCCGGCTGTTTTTTAGACCCCAGGTTAAGCCTACTACAGGTAAAAGCTTCACCCGTAAGGGGGGCGTTGCCTTGTATAGTGCGAATGACCTTTTGGTGATAGAGCAGAATGATGGGCATAAAGACATTTCTGTGGGAACCCAAGATGGTGGAACCATCCAAGCCACAGCCATTAAAAACATTAACCAACCCTTGGTTTACCAGCTTACGAGCGATAATAATAGCCTTGCCATGAATCTGAAAGAAATCTCCGCTATCACAGGAGCAGTGCAAAACCAGAATAGTTTACCGGTAAGCACCAAGATGAATGATATTGCTGTTTTGGGTAATAACCGCACCATTATGGCAAAATATGAAGCAAATGGCTTTATAAGCCTTTGGGAATTGGATGAAAGCTTGCAGGCGAGTCATTTGGAAAACTGGATTCTGGATGTGCCGCCACCAAATCCACCCCTTATTGTAAGTGCACAGAGCCGCTTGTTTTTGATCCCTTCCGCAGAAAATGCCCTGGAAGTTTTTCTGCTAATTAAACCAGATTCTGCCGGGGAAGATAACTCGGAACCAGATTTGCTTTACCATGCACATGCCAGTTTTCCGGTTAGCAATAACGATCCTGCAATTCCGGCAATTGGAAGCATAAATCTGCAAGCCTACCCCAATCCCATGCGAGATGAACTGAAACTTAGCGTGGAATTGGCTTCCAATGCTACGCATAGGGTGGATATTTATAACCTAAGAGGACAGAAAGTGAAAAGCCTATCCGGCTCCTCCAAAGGCAAAGACGGAAGCTATAATTATGTGTGGAACGGAACCGATGAACAAGGTAAAATTACTGGTAGTGGCATTTATATCGTTAAATTGCTGGTGGAAAACAAGGGAGTGCAAACCAAGAGAATTTGCCGTTACTGATGCAGATAATCTCTACCCACCCGTGATAAAATTTAGCCTTACATTTATGCCCAGGGTTTAGCTATAGCTTTGCTCTGGGCTATTTACTTCCAACCTTCCAACCTTGCAACCCTCCAGCCTATATGCCTTCCCACTCTCTAACCAGTAAATCCTAACAGCATATACTGGCACTCCTCTCGTTTACCTTGCAGCTACAAAAGTGCCTGCAAGGTAACTGAAGGGTAACTGGAGCCAGGCTGTTAGAAGCAGTGGTTGGGGAACACTTATGCTTTTTCTGATTTATTCTTTGATCACAGGGTACTGTTTGAAGAAGCTCAATAACCTGGCAATGGAAAATGCCCCGAAGAGCAAGCCCGCCAATAGATACCGCACCCACGCTTGTGAAGCTGGTAAAATAGTGGTGAAGCTATCTCCCAAAAAAGAACGCATCAGCAACACACAATAGAACAAGGCAATGATCAAGAAATAATAATACTTAACCCTTATGCTGTTGATGATTCCGATTAGTAGTGCCAGCAGTGAAGAAATGCTTATTATCAGAAGCGTTAGTTTATCAAAGTATCCGGAAACTAGAACTCCCCCAATTATTATCACAAATACTGCTATCTCCGAAAACAATTCCATCTTATCGAGCTTGGTGTTTTCTTTGGGAATTCGCAGAAAGAGCTTTTTTT
>JAQVMI010000258.1 GCA_028703735.1 Candidatus Cloacimonadota bacterium
GAATCCTTAAATATTTATCTGCATAATGAAGTTCCACTTGGGGTGTATGTTTTGTTTGAGGTATAATAAAGTTTTCCATAAATTAGTCCTCCACTTTTACGAAAATTTTTAGCTCGAAGAAAAATGTACCATTCGGTAAGGGTGAAAAGGTGTAATCTATGGGGCGATCGGATTTTCTTGCCATTTCAAATAGCCCAAGTCCGGCACTTCCATCGGAACTGATAGTACCCTGTTTAAGCTGTTGCTGATAGCTTTTGGTTAATTCTTCCCGGGTTAAGGAATTTATCAGCTTCAGATGAGTTTCGATGGTGGATGCTTCATCCGCGGTAACAATATTTCCCGAAAACACCAGAAACAGATTGCAATCTGTTTTTCCGATTCCGATAAGCCCAATTCCCGTACTCTTATTGGTCTCATCCATAAATGCCTTTTCGGAAGAGTATTTAAGGATGTTGTGAGCCGCTTCCACCAAAACTGAAAAAACGCGCCGGACAACCTTGGCGTCACAATCGTCACGATGCAGCTTTTCTTTGATTGTTTCTCCCAAAGAGATTAATACTTCCTGAGTGATGGGACCCTTGTACGAAAACTGGATATGGTTGTCATGCATCAACCTATAGATAGCATGAACGTCAAAATTAGTATTCATAATCCAACCTTGTTTACACGTATTTTTACCTGAAAATAAGAAAAAGAAAGAGGGGAAATTTTGTCAAGATATATCTTGTTCAAAAGCGGATAAATAGCCTGGTAACCATGCGTTGAAGCGATCAATCTCTTCTAACAGCTTATTGGTAAAATTGTCCATAGTATTGCTGCCTGATAATTTTATTGCATCATTCAGTGCAGTGGCAGCTTGATAAATACCAATTAATGAGAGATTTCCTGCCACTCCTTTCAAGCTGTGAGAAATCTGTTCTGCTGTGTGCATATCATCATTTTCCAGGGCATTAAGCAGCGAAGCAACTTCTGCAGTAAGGGTTTCGTTAAACTGGGCAAGAAGTTGGTTTATCAGATCCAGATCGTAAATCCTGTCAATCGCCTCTTTCTGGTTAAAAATAGCATCTTGCATCTTAGCTCCTGTATTTATCTCTTGCACAAGTGTCATGTCAAGTTTCCTAAGTCGCAGAGCGTTTGGGCTGTCAATCTCCTGATTGACAGAAGCGACGGAGTCGCTTGTAGTTATAGCGAGCTATGCTCGCTGTGGCAATCAGGAGATTGCCACCCCAAGCTTGGCATGACACAAGTATATTTCCTTACCTTTTAAACAAGTTTGTTCTCTTGTCATTCCGGACTTGATCCGGAATCCATTGTTAGCTTAAGATATTACCTTGCAATCTTTTGGAAGGAAGCGAATTATTACCTCTTCCAGTTCATTACTACGTATAGGCTTCACCAGGAAGGCATTCATTCCACAGGCAAAGGCTTGTTCCTCAATCTCTTTCAAAGCATTACCCGTAATGGCTATAATAATTGTTACCTTATCTTTCTCCCTGATAATCTTAGTTAATTCCAAGCCCGTTTTTCCGGGCATTTGGATATCCATAAAAATGTAATCAAACTTCCTCTTTTGCACAATATCCATGCACTCCATCCAATCTGAAGCAAGCACACTATCTATCCCAAATTTGTTCAGAATGGAGGATAGAACCTTTTGGTTTATCTGGTTATCCTCCACAATAAGAGTAATTAAGGGACGTGAAAAGCGGATAGCAACATTGGGTTCAAAAGTTGGCTTTAGCATCTTATTTGCAGGAACTTGGCTATAAGCAAGAGGCAGGCTTATCTTTAACCAAAACACCGATCCCGGGTTTTGGGGGTCTATTACTTCGGGATTGGGGCTTTGCATCATTATATGAGATCCCATCATCTGTGCCAATTGCTGCGCTATGGCAAGCCCTAATCCTGTGCCTTCATAATCCTTTGCCAATGCACTGTCTGCTTGTTCAAAAGCACGGAAGATCAGTTCCTGTTTTTCGGGAGCAATACCAATTCCGGTATCTGCCACTTTTAGGGTAACAATTGCCATATTAGTGGAAGTGATTTGCCAGCTTAAGTTAAAGCTGATCTCTCCCTGTCTGGTAAATTTCAGGCTATTGCCTAAAAGATTGATAATGATCTTTTGCAGGGCAAGTTCATCGGCATCTACTATCAGGCTGGCATCATGAGGTTTGCCATAATTAAACTTCAATCCCTTTATTTCAGCTTGCAGGCAGTAGATGGAAACAAGCTTATCACAGCATTTTACGATATCGAAAGAGGTAGGCTTCATTTCCATTTTGTTCGAGGCAATTTTAGAATAATCCAGAACCTGATTTATTAACGAGTAAAGGATATCGCCAGATTGTAACATGGTATGCAGATAATCCTTCTGTTCGCTGTTCAAAGAGGTTTTTTCCATCAGTACCGCCACGGCTATCACTCCGTTCAGAGGGGTTCTAAGCTCGTGGCTGATATTTGCCAAAAAGGTGCTTTTGGCTTCGTTTGCTCTTTCTGCCAGTTCCTTTTGAGTATGAAGTTCATTTTGGTAGTTTTCTTTCTCTATCAGATTATCGGTGAAGCTATTGAACCATTTTATCAGCTCTCCCACTTCATCATGATGCGGATTGGGTAGCTTGGAATGCAGGTTATACCTGTTTGCCGAAATTTCCTGCAAAGCATTTGTGATAGTGTTTATGGGCTGTAGCAAATAGCGGAAGAAATTGCCATTTATCACGATGCTTAAAATAAGGATAATGCCCAGAATGATAAGTGTCCCTTTTGTATTGGCACCATTTACCCTTTGCAGGTATTCGCTATGCAGCATAGAGTAATACTGCCAGCCATTGTATTCCGTTTTGAAGGTAAGTAAAAACACCTTTTGATTATTAAGGCGAGCATCTACAAAATTGGGAGCGGAAGATTTTTTCTCCAGCTTGTTGCGCTGAAAATAGGGTAAGCCAATATCATCCGGATTAGGAGAGTAAATGCAATTCCCCATAGCGTCAATAATAATATATGTAACCCCAGATTGCACGTTTTTGATAAATTTTTGATTGAAGGCAGTAACTGAGTATTGAACAAAGATAGTGCCAAGATGTATTTCATCCATAGTTACAGGATCGAAGGCAGAAAGCCTTCTGGAAGCAATAAGGGAGAATTGATCGGGATGGTTATAATTCTGGCGAATTCCGTGCCAAACTATGGAGTTTGGGCTTTCCTGATTTTCCTTTACAAGCTGTTCCACCATCACTAAATTGTGTTTGGAAGTTTGTTGCAGGCTTTCTCCCACATGGTATTGGTTTCCATTGGCAGAGAATATATCTATAGCTTCCAAGCCAGGGATGTTTATATATCCGCTTAAAATGTAGCCAATTTTTGCCTGTAACCGAAGCTTATCAAATGCACCGAGTTCTGCAGATTCCTGGCTTAAAGTAAGGCTGATATCTTCCACGCTGGAAATATTGGCGATCAGGCTTTCTGTTTCCTGAAGCAGAAGCGAAGAATAATCTATCTTCTCTTTCAAAGCCTGATAGGCAGAATCCGAAATATGCATGTGCAATGCACGGTGCGACATCCAAAATGACCATGCACCCAAAAGGAAAACAGGTGCTAAAGCTCCCAGCAAAAAAACGATAGCGTATTTATAAACCAGAGATGTTTTAGTGCGATTTATAAATGCTTGTAAAAGGTTCATTTGGAGGTTATCAGCTTCACCGGGATTAGTACGTTATTAGAAACTTCTTTGCCTGTAATCATTTGATAGGCAGTTTGCACACCTAAATAACCTTGTTGTTTTGCCTGTTGATCTATACTGGCTTGCAGAGAGCCATCTTCAATAAGTGGTTTTATCTCTTCCAAATTATCGAAACTGGCTACCAGAACATCTTTTCTGCCAATTTCTTTCAGGTATTGAATGGCACCCAAAGCCATCATATCATTTGCACAGAACAAGAGCCTAACTCGTGGGTGTTTACTAAACATGCTTTTGGCAAGATCGTAGGCTTCATCAA
>JAQVMI010000259.1 GCA_028703735.1 Candidatus Cloacimonadota bacterium
AGCAGCAGACATAACCCTGCTGAGAGGTGATCTGAAGCTTATCACCACGGCTATAAACCTTTCGTTACAAACCTTTAGGAAGATAAAGCAGAATTTGTTCTGGGCGTTCTTTTACAATTTGATAGCAATTCCACTGGCAGCTTTTGGTATTTTGCATCCGGTGATGGCAGAAATAGCTATGGCAAGCAGCAGCATAACTGTGGTAACTAATGCGAACTTACTGAAGAAAGCCAAAATTTAAGGTTATCTATTGTGCAAATCTTCATTTGTAAAAATACAGAACTTGTGGTACTTCACCTGCTTCACTAAGCGTGTAATAGCTTTTCCCTTTTGCAGCGTAGCATAAGCCTTCGCCTTGGGGTTCCACAATATAGGGCAGGGATCTGGGTTTCCTGGATAGGGTTAAATTCCCTGAAGAATTTATCGAACACTTAAACTGCCATACACCTGAATAGGTTTTTACCAACAGATAGTTCCCTTTAGCAGAAATATCCGCTGCAGTTACCCAGGATAAAGGCAGGTTACTGATCCTCTTAGCTGTTTGTATTTTATTGATAGCAAATGGCTTGGCTATGCGATATAAGCCTACTTGTTCTTCACGTTTAGAGATGATATAGATGTCTCCACTTTTTGGTTCAATAAATAGTGCTTCAGCATCACGGGCACCATCTTCATATACAATCTCGCAGGTTTCAATATCTTCTGTAAAGATAAGGCTATCAGCAGGATTCAGATATGGTTCTTCCACACGATAGACTTTTACTGAAGGATACTTTGCTGCATTATCGCCAATTTCACCGATATACAGATAACTCTTTTTGGTTTTTGCATCATAGGAAATGGCAATATCTTCCCAATCCCGGTTTTTGATGCCTTTTAATTCCAGAGTAGCTACCAGCTTACCCTTAAGATCAATTGCATAAACTTCAGCTTTGCCCCCAGAATCGTTATGTGTCCAGATGATTCCTTCGTTTATCCTGCTATGAACAATGCCGGAAGCTTCTTCCAGGCGATCTGTTTGCAGCACGAATTCTTGGGGTGGACGTGCAGAGAGTGCCACGTAACCAATAGCTGCAAGAATTATTATCAGGAATATGCCTTTTTTCAGCATTTTAGCTCCTCTGTTTATGTTTGGCGAGTTCAATATTTAGCGTCCTTTACAAAAAGTATCAGGGAAGTTCATAAGCCGGATTCTGTGCTTCCGGTTTCCCGAAAGTGATGTTCATCCATCTGGGCTGTTTCTCGCGAAACAGCTCAAGCTGCCTACCCGAAAGCGATGCGGGCAGCATCATAGCTTTCCTATTTGGCATTGCACCGGATAAGGCTTTCCTGGCTATCCTTGTTGCCAAAGATACCGGTGGTCTCTTACACCACCATTTCACCCTTACTCTGCACAAAAAGTGCAGGGCGGTTTATTTCTGTGGAGCTGGCTCTGCATTGCTGCAGCTTCCCGTTAGGAAGTATCCTGCCCTTTGGTGTCCGGACTTTCCTCTATGCTATTAAAAGCGCAGCGAACATCTGAGCTTCCCTGAATGTTTAATAATTAGTGAGAGTGCTTCGCACAGTGAGAGCTTTTGCAGTGAGAGCTTTCGCAGTGAGAGCATTCGCAGTGAGTTGCAGTATATAGCTGCATCAAATTGCACTATGCAACACCCTTATAGCTAAATCTCACTTCTCTCTTTTACTCTTTTACTCTTTGTATATAAACTCTCTGCTTTTCTCTGCTTTTCTCTGCTTTTTCTCTGTGTTAAAAAAAACAACTCCAGGCGTCCTCTATTTCACTTATAAAACACACTATCTAACCCACTTCTCTCTTTTACTCTATGTAAATACACTCTCTGCTTTTATAGAAAGACACACTTAAGTGTTGACTCTTTTTTTTCGGAGGATTGGAATCCTCCGCTACATATCCTCGTCTTCGGGTTCCTCAATTTTATTCATCAGGATTCTGGCGCAGTTTTCGCAGTATATCAGTTTCCGTTTAAGCTGAAGTTCGATGCGGGTTTGTTGTCTCATCACGAATCCGCAAGCTCCACAAGAGCCTTCCCGGGTGAAAGCAACTGCCTGATTATTTTTGTTTTTAATCATGCTGCCATAATGTTTCACCACTGCCACGGGTAAGGTTCTGGCAAGATCGTTGCGTTTATTGCGAACTGTTTCAATTTTGCTATCCAGCGTTTCAATCTGGTGTCTAAGATCACCTTCTTTATCGCTTTTGCATTTCTCTGCTTTTTCCAGTTCTACCTTGGCTTCGGCAACCTTTTCTTTGGCTTCGGCATCCTGATCCATCAGTTCCAATAGAACAGATTCCACTTCCGAAATCTTGTTTTTCAGATAGGATATCTCACTGTTCAAGGCTTTATATTCTTTGTTATTTTTAATTTCCGAAAGCTGTGTGGCATACTTTTTGCTTTGTTCCTGATGGGCTTTAATTTCTGCTTCCAGACTGCGTTGTTTTTTTCCAATTTCGGCGCGGATTGTTTCGCAGGCTAATAGATCTGCGGTAGCTTGCTCTACGCTAACTATTATTTCTTCTAACTGTTTGGGCAGTTCATGTTGCAGAACTTTATATCTGCCAATTTCGTCGTCCAAACTTTGCATTTTTGCTAATGTTCTCAGTTGTTCTTCCATACCTTACTCCTTGAATAGCAAGCTGATGTCCATAGATTTATAGGAATGCGTTAGTGCTCCGGAAGAGATGAAATGCACCCCTGTCTTAGCATAAGCCAAGATGTTTTCTTCTGTTATTCCTCCGGAAACTTCCATCTCCAGGTATTTACGATACTTTTTTACAGCAGCTTTTACTTCTGTAGAAGTCATATTATCCAGCATAACTCTATCTACACCTGCTGTAACTGCTTCGTCAAGCTCTGCCATGTTGGTTACTTCCACTTCAATTTTATAGGTGGTATTGTGTTTTCTAATTCGTTTCACAGCCTCGCTAATAGAACCACAAGCGCGGATATGATTTTCTTTCAGCAGCACCATATCGAATAATCCGAAACGGTGATTATAGCCTCCACCAATGCGTACTGCATATTTTTCCAGGCTGCGCAGAAGGGGAGTAGTTTTTCGGGTATCCAGCAGCTTGCAATCTGTTTTGGCTATCAATGCCACCAGGCTTGCAGTTTTTGTGGCAATCCCCGAAAGCCTCTGCATAAAGTTCAGGGCAGTACGTTCGGCTTGCAGAATAGACCCCGGACGCCCTTCTATCCGCATAATCTCGTCCTTGGGATGAAGTTTATCACCATCTTTGCGGTAAAGAGTTATCTTAAGATCGCTATCTACCATCCTAAATACCTGGCGGGCAACCTCCACACCGGCTAATACACCCTCGGCTTTGGCAACTATGAAAGCGGTGTTACTGATAGGCTCTAAATCAAGATATTTTGTGGTAATATCTCCAGAACCAAGATCTTCTTCTAAACTTTTGCGGATTATTTCATCGATGAACATGCCACCCCCAAAGCAAAAAAAAAGCATTCACCTTGCGGTAAATGCTTCGCTTCTATCTTAATGTTTCGTTGTTCGCATAACTTTCTTTCTGGATAACACATATAAATCTCTTCCTTTATATAGTGACAAGATATCTGTACAAGAGGTATATGTCAAGCAGAATGTGCCAAATTGCCTTTCTGAGTGCAATTAACCCTTATAGCTTTCTGGGATGTGAAGCTCAGATCAGGGAAAGCGATACAGGAGAATATGCATCTTATGTAGGGATGCCCATCTCCTTTAAGCCTCCTGCTTTAATTACGGTATCAATAAGGAATAAATAAGGATGAAGTCCTTAATGGTTCCTTATTAATTCCGTAATTCATGCAGGGGATTTACTTCTTGCGGGGCTTTTTCGCTTGCTTAAGTTCTTTAATCCTCAGCCGGGTTTGTTCGATGAATGCCACAGAACCAGCTTCTGTAAAACGTTTTAAAGCTTCATGCAACAGTTCCAGTTCTTTAGCCTTATCCCCCATGTTTCCATGA